>NZ_JACJOY010000122.1:0-22086 GCF_014695815.1 Trichocoleus sp. FACHB-6 | reverse complement strand
TTATGAGTTATTGCCAGAAACATCGGAGACTTTTATTTATCTGGCAATGATCCGTATCATGGTCAGGCGGTTGGCATAATATTTAACCCCTCACCACTTTTCAAACATCCTCTCAGCTACAGGAGCTACTCGCAGTAGGAGCATGGAAAAGGGCAGATCGGATCGCGGTAATCGCAGGTGACATTATTCAACAAAAGGTAGATGCGATCGTCAACGCTACCGATCGATCCTTTTCGGGTGGCGGTGGTGTAGATTATGCGATTCACTGTGCGGCTGGGCCAGAACTTCGAGAAGAATGTCTTCAACTAAATGGCTGTCGCAAAGGTGAAGCCAAAATTACTAATGGTTATAACCTTCTAGCACGTTGGGTTATTCATACAGTCGGACCAGTCTGGCAGGGGGGCAATCATGGCGAGGGCGATATATTGGCTCAATGCTATCGAAACTGCTTAAACTTAGCAGAACAATACTCTATCCGCACAATTGCTTTTCCGGCAATCAGCACGGGAACGTTTGGTTTCCCCACCAATCTAGCATCTAGAATTGCTGTCACTGAAGTTGCGCGTTTTTTGCAGAAAAATACCTCGGTCGAGAAAATAATCTTCAGTTGCTTTGGGCAGACAGTTTACGATTGCTATTTGGTTGCTATCCAAGAAATTCTAGATAGTTAATATATTTAGAAGTGGGATCGCATCCCCTCGCTACAAGCGCTCGCTTACTATTAAAGTAATTATTTTACTTGGCTAATTGTTGATTGATTACACGTAGTTAATAAAACAGGAGAAAACACAGATAATGCAAATCTCAGTAGTTCTAATAAGACGGTTAGGGAAAGTATAGGGTAAGTGATAGTGCAGGTAAAGCTAACAAATACGATTGATGAAGCGTTAGTAAGTCGCGGGCGGCTTAACCCAAATTTGTTGCATGTGTATGAAAGACAAGCACTTGTAGATACTGGCACTACACGCACTGTGCTACCTATGGATATTGCAGCACCTTGGTTTAAGGATTAGGAGTCAACAGGTAGCTAAATATGCTGATGGTAAAGAAACGATAGGATTGACGGAACCTGTAATCATTGTCATAGAAGGTCGTGAGACTATTGAAGCAACAATGGTGACAGGGAATCAAGTCTTGATAGGTCAGACTGTATTGGAGACGTTAGATTTACGTGTAGATTGTAAGAATCAGCGCCAAGTTCCGAATCCAGCACATCCTGACTATCCAGTGTTGCGAGTATAGCAATTAATTAATAGGTGTAAGATGAGAGCGATCGCATCCACGTATAGTTAAAATACGCTTAAAATGCTGCTTACTGTAAATTGACTATGCCTATCGACGCACCTCTTCCCGTCGGGTCAGTTCTAGAAAACCGCTATTGTGTCGTGCGAGAATTAGGGCAAGGTGGCTTTGGACGTACCTATCTTGTAGAAGATACCAATCGGTACAGTGAGCATTGCGTACTTAAAGAATTTTTACCACAAGTTCAAGGCAGCAAGGAATTACAAAAAGCTGAAGAGTTATTTATGCGGGAAGCTGGGGTTCTTTACCAGCTGCAACACCCGCAGATTCCTCGTTTCCGAGAATTGATCCGAGTCAATCTTGGCGGTACGGAATCTCTATTTTTGGTGCAAGAGTATGTAGAGGGGCAAACCTACTGCGATTTGTTAAAAGCAGGGAAGCCGTTTGACGAGGCCCAAGTAATTCAACTACTGCGGCAAATTCTACCAGTATTAGACTACATCCATTCGCTAGGGGTGGTGCATCGAGATATATCCCCTGATAACTTGATTCAGAGGAGTTCGGATAAGTTGCCAGTTTTAATTGACTTTGGTGGCGTTAAGCAAGTAGCAGTAAATGCTGCCTCCCAGTTTACCGGACAGATGCCCGCTACTCGGTTGGGTAAGGAAGGTTACGCACCAGAGGAACAAATTCGCCAAGGAAATGCTTTTCCTTGTAGCGATTTGTACGCTTTGGCAGTTACTGTTTTAGTGTTGCTAACCGGCAAAGATCCCCAGAAGCTTTTCGATAGTTTTCAGGCAACTTGGCGGTGGCGACAAGAGGCGAGGGTTAGTCCTATGTTAGCGATGATTTTGGATAAAATGTTAGCTTATTATCCGGGCGATCGCTATCAGTCAGCTAGAGAAGTTCTCCAAGCCCTCCCGTCTGGAAATCCCCTTTTTTCTCAAGTTCCTACTATGAACGTTGTAGGTAGCCCCGCCTATCCAATTCCTCCAACAACTATCACTCACAAAAGTAAAAGTCCCAGTGTTTCCATTCCTAACCCAATTCACAAGCTGACTTGGTTAAAACTTTGGAAAACAGGAATTAGTGCAAGTCTGATTTTGGCAGTCGGGGTCGGGGCTTGGAGTTTAATAAAATCCCGTTTATCGTCCTTTCCTCCAGCAATATCTTCGCCATTACCTGCCGATGGTTCGCTAAGTAAAAAAGAGCAGGATTTTGTAGCTGAAATAACTAAGCGTCGCCAAGCTTTGAAGATTTCCGAAACGGTTTTTATTCGTCAAGTTGATGAAATTTTTTATCAGAAGTATCCAGAATTAAAGCAACGTACTTTGACAACTAAGCCAGAAGATGCACGTTTCCGAATTGATTGGTATCAAATTGCTGATGACGAATTAAATAAGTTAGAAAAAGGCGCTCAACTATAGCATTCCTAAATAATTTGTGAAAGCCGTAGGAACAGAGTGTCTGCCTAATTGGAATCACAACTTAAACAGGATTGCTATCTAATACAATTTAGTTAGCTACAATCGGGGTTAACTGTAAAGCTAAAATTTTTATTCAGGAAAGTCAGGAATCACCCATTGGGGAGGCTGCATCGCTTTTTTTCTTCGCGCTTCGTCAGCAATTTCTAGCATTCTATCTAAAGAAGTCTCTTTGATGAAGTTTGACGCAGATGCTGCATTTTCCTTATTAGGGCATTTGTCACCCAAAATGCAGCCGTTAACGCAGGCTTCAGCACAGTTCACTGTAACTTCCATTGTGTTTGCTCCCTCTCATACTCTTTGATGCTACGCAGACTGATTCAGGCTTTGTCACTTGCAAAGCGAAAACGTCTACTTAAATTCTCCTTCTAAAAATTGTACGGATATCTGTGAAAATTTCCAGCGTCTTGAGCGATCGCTTTCTTTACCGTTGCTATCAAACTGAATTAGCCCAATTTTTTGCCCAGTCTAAGGTCTGATAAACCTGCTTGAGAGTTGGTGCTTCGCAGTACAGTCGCAAAACGGGTTCCGTACCGCTAAAGCGAATCATCAACCAACTGTCATTGGCTAAACGGAACTTATAACCATCAATTGTCAGACAGTCTGTTACTGACTGACCAGCAATTTCAGTTAAAGGCGATTTTTGCAGTTGTTCGAGTAAACGCGATCGCACGTCCATACTCGCTAAAGGTAAGTCAATGCGATCGTAAGCTGAGGTAAAACTTGTTTTTTCCTGCAAGCGTTGGTAAAGTTCGCTTAAGTCTAGACCCGACTGGGCGATCGCTTCCAACAAATACAGTGCTGACAGCAGCCCATCCCGCTCTGGGATATGATTACCGTAGCCAATGCCTCCAGACTCTTCACCGCCTACTAACACCTTAGTTAATAACATCCGGTCGGCGATGTACTTATAGCCTATCGGTGTCTCATAGACTGGCAGATTGTACAGAGACGCTACGCGGGGAAACAAATCGGAACCGCTGACTGTTTTTACAACTTCCCCCGTCAGTCCCCGCCGCGATGCCATGTGTTCAATTAAAATCGGGATGAGTATTTGGGAACTGAGAAAATTTCCTTGCCCATCGACAGCAGCAATGCGATCGCTATCTCCATCAAACACAAATCCTACTGCTAACCCCTCACCACTGCGGCGGCGGTAAGTCCGCATCTGCCGGAACATCTGGGAAAGATAACGCGGTAAAGGTTCCGGCGCACTTCCACCAAATAAAGGATCGCGAGAACTATTAATTTCCTCAATTGGCATCGCCAGCAGTTGTTCCAGTCCGGATGCCGCCGCCCCGTGCATCACATCAGCAAAAACACTGAGTTTCTTTTGGGCGATCGCATCCTGAATGCAGCCAATATCCACTTTAGCCCGTAGCGCTTCACAATAATTAGACCACGGGTCGAACCTCTCCAAACTTCCAGGCTTTCCTTTGACTGGCGACGATTCCTTAGCCAACAGCGCTTCTATCTTTTGCGTAATTTCTGGGGGAACCGAACCCCCAAATGCTCCCTTGACTTTTAACCCCGAATAGGGGCCTGGATTATGACTTGCCGTAATCACCAAAGCCCCTAGAGCCTTTCGTTGATAAGCCGCCCAGCTAAATGCTGGTGTTGGGGCATAACTATCGCTCAACAGCACATCAAATCCCGCAGCTTGCACTGCAAGAGCCGTCTCAAAAGCAAAAGTTTCCGACATAAAGCGCCGATCGTAGCCCACAATAATCGTGCGCCGACTTGTCGCCTCACCATAGACATCTGCCAGGACTTGTGCCGCCAACGGTGCCACAAGCGTTAAACGCTCGAAGGTGAAATCTGCGGCGATGATACCTCGCCAGCCATCTGTACCAAATTTAATGGGATTAACAGCAAGCGGCATAAAAGCAGGGGGTGTTGCAGTGATAACGGTCGGATCTTAACATTTGTGGAGTCATTAGTCATTGGTCACTTAAGAGTTGTCAAGTTAAAACCCTCCCTAACCAACGCTTACAAACTAAGGACTACCGCCATCGTCCTCTTGAGAGCCTGACTCGTGCTTGACAGTTGGGGAATTGCCATTTGAAGCTGACAGATGTTCGAGAAGCGATCGCAGCCTCATCCGCTCAATGTAAGGCCAGCCACCAGCTTCTTCCATATCTTTCAACAGATTGTATAGAGCTTGACGATTATCCGGTAAAGAAGTCTGAAATACACCTTCCCGAATCTCGCGGTGCAAATCCTCTAACGTGCGAAGCATTGCCAACAAAGCCAAAGTATCTTTCTGACAAGTCTTTGCCAAAGACCGAACAGAAATAGCGATCGCTTCCAATTCTGACCCAAAAAGCCCCGACTCAACATCTTTGTTACTGTTCATGCGGGTGATTTGTCTGTCCATGCTGTTTTCAACTTTAACGGAGTGTTTCCTTAACTAGAGCGATCGCTGCACAATCGACCTATTGGTAAATTGGTGTGGTGTGTAAGCACGGCATGGGTCTAAATCCCTATTAGGGATGGAAATAAAGGGATTGAAATAATTTACCCGCAGCTTCAGGATAAAGGCAACACAAAGCCTTGTAAAATTCACTTTAGAGATTCTAAGCCGAACGATTCCGAGCAAAATTAAGAATTTCACTTTTGTCCCCTGTCACTTAAACCCCACCCCAGATTTTACTGGTAGGGATTCCTAAATTAGATATTGAGGTTGACCATGAGGTATCGCGCTTTCATTGTTGCCTTCCTGGCATTGTGCTTGGGGGTACTAACTGCTTGTAGTGAAGGTCCAGCCAACGCGACTTCCACTCCAACTCCACTCACCTACGACCAGATTCGAGGCACGGGTCTAGCAAATAGCTGCCCTCAACTCTCTGAAACGACTCGCAGTTCCATTCCCATCGATCCTAGCCAGACATATAAAGTTACTAACCTGTGCTTACAGCCGACCAGCTTCTTTGTCAAAGAAGAATCTGCCAACAAACGGCAAGCCGCCCAATTCGTTCCAGGCAAGTTGTTGACACGGTATACATCTAGCATCGACCAGGTGCTAGGTGAACTGAAAGTTGATGAAAATAACCGTCTAAGCTTAGTTGAAGAGGATGGTCTCGACTTCCAAGCCACAACTGTTCAGCTGCCTGGTGGCGAACGAGTACCCTTCCTGTTCACAATTAAAAACCTGGTTGCCAGAAGTCAGCCGGGAATGGACAGCATTAACACCTCGACCGACTTTGAGGGCGAGTTTAACGTTCCCTCCTATCGGGGGGCAACTTTCCTCGATCCTAAAGGTCGCGGTGTAGCCAGTGGCTATGATAATGCAGTAGGACTCCCAGCCCAATCCGATTCTCAGGAACTGACTCGTGCTAATGTCAAGCGTGTAGACACCTTGAAGGGTAGCATTTCCCTGCAAGTCGCCAAGGTGGATAACGTCACTGGTGAAATTGCCGGAACCTTTGAAAGCGAACAGCCTTCTGATACGGATCTAGGAGCTGGCGAAGTTAAAGAAGTTAAAATTCGTGGCATTTTTTATGCGCGGGTTGCACCTGATCAGGCTTAAATCTGCTATTTAGCACTGATTGCTTAATTTAGCGGATCGGGAAAAGGGGCTTCACCAGCCCCTTTTTTTATGCCTTAGAAGTCAAAAGTTAAAAGTGAGGACTTATAAGGTTTACTCATTTAAAGCTTTTAACTACACACTGACAGTGCCTGTTTTCGGTAGAAAATCATTTCTCCGTGAAAATGCTATTGTAATTAACTGGCCAAAAAGAATAAACTTATGATCAAGCCTGAAAAAGCAGGTAATTAGGAAAATTTACCAAAAATGCTTGATTAGTTTTACTTTTCTGAAGGGCAGTTCCCCGGAGCCTACTTAATAGCTCTATCCTCCAGCGTCTATGTTTTAAATCACAGCATCTACTTAAAAAGCAGAATAAAACCAAAATTAGCGTCTCTACTGGGGACAATCTACCAAGCGAACTTCTTTATGTATACCAACGTCACTCCCGAAATAAAACTGGAGAGCTTGCAACTGTTACGAGAGTATCAGCACAATCGTACAGATGCTGTCCGGAATCATCTGGTAAAACTGAATTTTGGACTGGTGAGAAAAGAAGCACATCACTGGGTTAATCAGTGTACTGAGAACTATGATGACTTGCTTCAGGTTGGCTGTTTAGGATTAATTCGAGCTATTGAACGCTTTGACCTGTCCAAGGGACACGCCTTCAGTTCCTTCGCCATCCCCTACATTCGCGGCGAAATTCAGCACTATCTACGAGATAAAGGCTGCTCGTTCCGCCTACCTCGGCGCTGGCAGACTCTGCGGTATCAGGCAGCCTCTGTAACGCGGGAGTTTCAACAGAAATACAACCGACCACCTACCCATTCAGAAGTGGCAGCGGCGCTGGAAATTTCTGCTTCAGAATGGCAGGAAATCCAGTTAGCGTTTCAAAACCGAGAATTGCTAAGTTTAGATTTACCAGTAGGAGATGCTGAGGAAGGTTCGACTTGCTTAGGCGAACTTGTACCAGACCCCCAATATCGCAGTTTTCAGTTAGCGCAAGAAGACCAAATTCGCCTACAATTGGCTCTGGTGCAACTAGAAAAGCGCACTCGTGAAATTCTAGAATTCGTTTTTTTACACGATTTAACGCAAAAAGAGGTCGCAGAACGCTTAGACATCAGTGTGGTGACTGTCTCCAGGCGTGTTAAAAAAGGATTAGACTCGCTCAAAAAGCTAATGGTAGGGCCGGAGAATTAACCAAGAAGTTCTTGGGAAGGGAAGAGGAGTTAAGTTGAAACATTGGCAAGGTGTGAGAACCTTCCCCCCTTCTAACCTTCTTTTCGTCAACGGGCAACGGACAAAAAACTAAAAATTGAATAAAGTAACACAAATGTTACGCTTTCATCTATATATTTTAAACTTGTAATAGAGGGGTGCGATCGCATCCATCTATTAAAGGTATAACCCGCCTCAAAGAAATTTGAACAGAAAATCTCTTGTGGCGGATGCTATTAAGGGATTTGGGAACTGCAAAATGCGTCAACATTCATGGATTGCGTTTGTCGGAATACTGGCTCTGGTAGGGGCTGGCTGTGCGCCAGCAGAGGATACTGCTATAGCTCCTAGTCCTGTTGTTTCTCCGGCGGCTGATCCGGCGGCGGTTCCGACTACTTCACCAATAGCACAGGCACCCCCAGGGGCAAAGCCGTTTAATGCGCCAACTGTTCCTCAACAAACAGCGAACGTTCCGGGAGTTCCTGGCTTGATTCCATCCACAAACTCGGATGTGCGATCGCGTAATATTCCTAAAGGTAGACAAGACCCCTTTGAGAATGTTCCCCTGAACCCACAAGTGACTGTGGTGCCTCCAGAGCCTGGTTCGGTTCCTCCGCCTCCGATTCCAGTTTCTCCGGCTCCGGGTGTAGCACCGCAGCGTTCCATCCCAGTGCCGCCCCCTCTGCCCCAAGTACGCAATCCCAGAGTAAGAGCAAGCAACGGTGGTAGCAACGGTGGTAGAGCAGTTCCACGCACAAGGTATACACCGCCGCGTCCTCCCCAGGTTAGAACAACAATACCGAGAAATCAGGCACCTAGAACCGCACCAAATTCAGCTCCTATTGCTAGAACAAATACGGTTCCCCCTGCTCCCCTGCTGCCAAAACTGCCACCGCTACCAGAACCAACTCTGGCGAGAAATGTAGAAGTTACAGGAGTAGTGCAAGTAGGTACCCAACCTCAAGCAATTGTAAAAGTGCCGAATGAGCCGAGCCGCTACGTAGGAGTTGGGCAACGTTTATCTAATGGGCAGGTGTTAGTTAAGCGGATTGAAGTGAATAATGGTGGCAGTCCGATTGTGATTTTAGAGCAATATGGCAGAGAGGTTGCCAGACGAATTGGAGAAAAACCAGAGGCGAATCCTGCTGGCGCACCTACGGCTGCTGCTCCTGGTTCTCCTCAAGCCTAGATACGATTACTTGTTGTAGGGAGTTTAAAGAGTGCAGACTACTGGAGGAGAACCGCTGCGAATTGAAATAAGCTTGCCTAGGTTGCCCTTGGCAGTTTATCGGGAATTAGCTGCCCATTTGCGGCAGGTGGAAGGAGTGGAAGCGGATCTGATTCCCCAAAATTCGCAGCAGTTTGACTACCATCAAAGCCAGGTTGGGGGCTTGTGGATTCAATATGTACAAGATGCCAATCCAGCTAGTCGGCAACAAGTAGACCGGATTTTAGAGTATTATAGTCAGCGCTACAGCCCCTAGTAGGAAATCTTTCCACCGTAATATTCGGTGGGGGCTTTTTGGCAATCTGGCAAAAGCTAACAAAAATTCATGGGCATCATTCAAGCTTTACGGGGAACGCGGGACATTCTGCCCGAAGAAGTTGGCTATTGGCAATGGGTAGAATCGGTAGCGCGAGACATTCTTAACGTAGCCGCTTATCAAGAAATTCGTACTCCGATTTTTGAGCTGACTGCACTATTTGAGCGGGGAATTGGCGAAGCTACAGATGTGGTGGGGAAGGAAATGTACACCTTCAACAGCCGGGGGGAAAACCCTTATTCCATCACTCTACGTCCTGAAGGTACAGCGGGTGTGGTGCGCTCTTACATTGAAAACCATCTTGATGTAAAAGGTGGGATTCAGCGCCTTTGGTATATGGGGCCGATGTTTCGTTACGAAGCTCCCCAGGCGGGGCGACAGCGGCAATTTCACCAACTGGGCGTAGAAGTGTTAGGTAGTGCTGACTCCAGGGCGGATGCGGAGTTGATTGCGATCGCTACCGACATCCTGCAAACCCTCGGACTAAAAAATCTGCACCTCTACATTAACTCCGTGGGTTCCCCAGAGGATCGACAGAGTTATCGACAAGCACTGGTGGACTATCTGACTCCCTATAAAGAAGAGTTAGATCCAGACTCCCAGGTGCGTTTGGAGCGCAATCCCTTACGAATTTTGGATAGCAAGGATAAGCGGACGCAGGCAATTGTTGAAGATGCCCCCAGCATTGTAAATTATCTGGGTACAGAGTCACGCCGTTACTTTGAGCAAGTAAAAGCAAGGCTGACTGATTTGGGAATCGCTTACGAACTAAATCCGCGTCTGGTGCGCGGTTTGGATTATTATACTCATCTGGCCTTTGAAATTGTCTCCGACGACTTAGGAGCGCAGGCGACTGTCTGTGGCGGCGGTCGCTATGATGGGCTAGTAGCAGAATTGGGCGGGCCAAGTACGCCTGCGGTGGGTTGGGCGATGGGTTTGGAGCGCTTGATTATCTTGCTACAACAGCTGCAACAGCCACCAGCAAAAACGCTGGATTTCTACGTAGTTTCACGGGGGGAAGCAGCAGAGAGTCAAGCACTTAAACTGGCTACGCAACTGCGAAGAATTGGGTTTAGTGTGGAATTAGATTTGAGTGGCAGTGCGTTTAAAAAGCAGTTCGCCAGAGCAGATAAGAGCGGTGCCGTTGCTTGCTTAATTTTAGGGGATGAGGAGGCAGCAAACCAAACCGTCAAGCTCAAGTGGATGGCAACCAAAGAGCAAAATGCGATCGCTCAAGTGGAATTATTGGCTAAAACAGACGAACTGCGTCGCCAGTTGGATACCGCAGGGAGTTATAAGTTATGAATTATGAGTTTTAAATTAATTCATAACTTATAACTCAAAATTCAAAATTTTTCCTAGCCGCCGATGGAATACTGGGAATTTCTGCTCCAAAAAGAAGGCGATCGCTCTTGGCTCTCTCTAAAGAAGCCAAGTTTGGAAATCTTAGAAGGTCGTTATCGGGTGGTTGCTCACTCAAACCGACCAAACACTGCTGTGGAAATTCGCATCACGCATGACAGCACCGAGGAAGTTCCCCCCAGGCGGCGCTCTCAGAAGCGATCGCGTCGCACCAATGCCCAAGGGTTAATGGTGGTCATTCCGTTTACCTACTTTAAGCCGGGGATATGGGATTTGCGTTGCTCTGGGGATATCATGTCCGATTTCCTGGGCAATACTTGGCAGCAAACGATTAAGTTTCAGGTTTTACCACAAGCCGCAGAAACTTCCACAGATAGCGATTCAGCTGAAGAAGATATTTCGCCGGAAATTTTTCATCCCCATTCAGCAGAGATGCCGGAAACGTCTCAACCTCCAACGGAGGCTGAGTCACAAAGGTGGAAGGCGGCGTCAATGCCTGTCAGCGACCTTATGGAACACTCGCTACAGATGGTAGACGAAATTTTACACCAAGTTGTCGATCCACTCTGGCAAGCGTTTGAGCCGATACCTTCTGCGCCGCCGCAGCGGTTGTTTACCCTAGACTCAGAGCTGCCAAGAGAGGAATTGCCTGAGTTTCAGAGTGCTATTGATTCACCAGATATTGCAACAGATATTACCCAACCGCAAGTAGAGGCAATTCCTGAAACGTTTCTAAGACTGATTCTCGACCAGGAAAATTTTGTGGCGCGTCGGGGAGAGCCGATTATTTTTTCTGGGGAAGTTGAGGTTTTGGACACTTCCAGTTCTCAGAAGTGTGTCCAGGGTGGAACGCTGAGAGTGGAAATGCGCGATCCGCAAAACTCAAAAATTCTGGTAGATGTAGAGCAACCGCTACCCGAACAGGTCTCAAGCTTTGCCTTTAGGTGTAATCTTGAGCTGCCCGAAGAGTGCAAAACTCGGTTAATTTTGGGAGAAGTCACGTTAATAGACGAGACGCAGACAGTCTTGGCGACTCAATCATTTACTGTAACAGCAGATTTAGAAGATTTACTGGGCGCGATCGCTAACGATAGAGAAGCTGAAAATTTATTGAACCCGCCGTTAGGATCTCTTTTGGCAGAGACACCACCTCTAGATTCATCTTTTCTGGATTTGGTGCAACAACCGAAAGAGAATCAGCCCCTACGCCTAGAACCGTTACCAAGTCAGCCTTTACCTCCGCAAATTACCCGAAGCGACCCGGCAAAGGAGGCAGCACTTAAAGCTCCCAAACTGCCTGCGATCGCTTCTGATACAGATGCAACCGATAGCGAGGGCAAAACATCCGTTACTCCTCCACCCCCGCCGTTGGGATCTCTACCACCCAAAATTTATCGCCCCGATCCTGCCAATCCAGTTAATAAAACCCTCAAACTCCCTCTAATTTCAGGCTCTGCTCCTGTTACAGAGGTACAAGAGGCAATAATCGATTCATCTTCCTCTAGAGAGATTGAACCTCCCACGGAGGAGAACACTGCTCAAGAGCAGGCTCCATCGGATGTGGAGCAGTTAGTTGATAATTTGTTGAATAACTTAGCTGATAGCTGGCAGCGTCCAGAGATACCATCCGTTGAAGATGACAGCGAAGATGCTGATACAACGGCTAATGAGGATGTAGGTATCGAAGAACCTTCTGACACTCCAGAACCAGATAATCCTGCTGAAGATAGCGATCCCACATCAACTGTGGACACCGCCTTTGCTACTCTGAAGCTGAAAGACCGTTTCTTGTCCCGGTTAAACGACCTGGCAAACGATGAGGAATTGGCTCAATTGCTACAACCTGAGGAAGAGTTGCCTGCAACTGAGCCAGAGTTAACAGAATCATTGTCTGCACCAGACGTGACCCAGGAAGGTAGTGAAATTACTGGTGTGGTTGACGAAACTGAAACGGCGGCAATACAACTGTCGTCGGAAAGCGATTCTCAAGCCCCGCCAGAGAGTATGTCTACAGATTGGGAGTTAGTGGCTCAACTGCTAGATCAACAACCCCCGCTACCAGAATTTGACGAAGAAGATGCCGCTATTTCCAGCGACGCACCCAGTAACTCTGAAGTGGCGGCAGAAAGTCCCCTGACTATTACTCAGAACCCTACCAATACGTTCTCGACAGCAAATTTCGGTGGAAATTGGGCAGATCAAGAGATTGTTGTGGACGATGACCCCTTTGAGGAGCCTCTGGGCAGAAGCGATCGCATATTCCCTTTCCCTCCTAGCCATTATCCCCAACCGCAGGCATCAGCGCTAGACGAGGAGCCTGTGCCAGCGCCTGAGTTGGTGTTGCCAGAAGGCGAACTGATTGCAGGGCAACTGCTCTTGCTCCGCGTGAAATTAAACTCTGAGTTGAGCCGCATCTATGTCAAGCTGTGGGTTCACGATCGACAAACGCGATCGCTGCTGGATGGCCCTCGTTGGCTTGTAGATTTTTCGCCCAATGCCTTTGGTGTCTTGGAAACAATGACTCAGTTAACTGTGCCGTTTGGGAGTATGTCCATCCGATTTGAAGCGGTTACAGTAGATACTTATACCCAAAGAGAGAGCCATAAAGTGACACTTGACCGTACTGTCATTCCCCCTGACTTGCCCAACTGGTCGCTGGATGAGTTTGGGGATTGATTAGTTGTTAAAAATTTTTATAATTCGGATCTTTGCGCCAAATTCACTGTAGATTCGATTAGAAGAATTGTTTCATAACAATAGGAAATTTAGCGATGGCAGCTTCATTCTTACCTTCAATTTTGGTCCCTCTAACTGGCTTGGTCTTCCCAGCTATAGCAATGGCTTTCCTCTTTCTTTACATTGAACATGAAGACCCAACTGGAATTTAATAGCTACAAATTAAAAAACCGCCCTTCCGGTTAGGACGGGCGGTTTTTATAAAGGATGTAGAAGCTTCTACATCCTTCTTTGTTTATGCTTACAAAGAGGAGCCTAAACCAGCATAGGCACCATAGAAGAAAGTACCTAATACGGCGATAATACCTAAACCAGCGACTGTCGCTACAATCCACAATGGGATTCTTCCACTTCCAGACACAGCTTTTTCCTCCTAATTAAACTCGAACTAGCTTTATTTAATCAAACCCAGTTAGGCGAAGCACTCACTGTTATAGGGCTTTCGCACTATGACAGAAGCTTCCAGTTTCACTCGCCGTTGCCTCCCTATACGAATGTATAGTGTGGTTTTACACAGCGTCCGGAGGTTTTGCTTAGGTTTCCCTAGCACTGACTCCCGTACTACTTGCGTAGTACCCTGGCAGACACCCGCCTCCCGCAGGCACAATTTCTGTTGTTACACCGCTTGGTTTTCGCTTATCCCGAAGATCCGCTATACCTAGCTGGTATAGCGGAATTCTGCGATTTTAGTTAAAGAAATAACTGGAAAACAAAATTCCCAAAACGAAGACAAGTAGCAATCCTAAGAACAGAGAAGTTCTGTTTAACTCAACTGGCTGATTATTAGGATTGGGAAGACGATCCGGCATCGGTTTCTCCTATCGTTGAATAAATTGCATGGAAGCGATCGCGCCCAAGAAAAAGACTGTAGGCACAGCCAGAGTGTGGACAGCAAGCCATCTAACGGTAAAAATCGGATAAGAAACTGGTTGATTTGCTGGAGTATTGCTAGTCATGATTTGCCACTACTTTTAAACTACTTACTTGATAAATTGGTCTATTTGATCTTTTGGTTCAACACGATCTTGTACAATTGGCACTTCCGTCCGATTTGGAGTGAAATACTCATTGGGGCGGGGTGTTCCAAACGCATCGTATGCCAATCCAGTTTGAACAAATAGCCAACCAGCAATAAACAATGCTGGTATGGTGATGCTGTGAATCACCCAGTAACGTACGCTCGTAATAATGTCACCAAACGGACGCTCTCCAGTAGTACCAGCCATTCAGATTCCTCCTCTGACAACAGTTTAAAGCTTTGTTTATATGATACGAAATTCGGTAGATGACAAGCAAGAAAATAGTTGCAAGCAGCTTATTTTCTGCTTATTACTACCACCTGACGGCGACGATGCTCTCTTCAAGCCGCAGACGATGAACCCTCGTATTTCAGCAAAACACCACGCTGACCAATAATAAATCCTCGATCGGGCGTTACAAATTTAATTTTGTACAAATTCGAGGGTATATTCTCCATCTCGCGATCTTTTTCCCAGGTTTTACCACCATCTGGACTGCGGAGTAAATTGCCACTTCCCCCCGTCACCCAAATTTCCTCTGGTGTGCGATATGCCAAATCGAGTAAACCCCAACTCGTAGATATCTCTGGATATTGTGCCTCTTGCCACTCATCGTGCTTTTCAGGGTCGCTAAATTGCAGCTGACCGCCCCGTGCGACCATCCACAACCGACCATCTTGTGCAAAACCCATATTTTCAACACGTCGGGAACTATTGCGGTTGTGGGATACCCACGCTTCCTGACCTGGTTCCCAAGTTGAGTAGAAGTTCCCTTTTGCTGACACTGCTACATATTTACCATCTTCAGAGCGGGAGATGTTGCGGACAACGCCCACTGCTTCTTGCACCATCGCTTTCCAGTTTTGTCCAGCGTCTTGAGTGCGATAAATTGCGCCTACGTTGGTGGTCATCTCAGCAGAGTTGGGCCCTAGTGCCAAAATTGTGTTGGGTGCGCCCGGTAATTTGTTACTCAGTGAGATGCGCGTCCAAGATTTTCCGCCATCGGTGGTGTGCAGTAAGATAGCAGGTTCTCCTGTAATCCAACCCTCCGAACCAGCAAAACTCACACCTGTAAAGCGGTATTTCTGATCGCCAAGGGACAAGTTCCGAGGCTCCCAGGTTTTGCCGCCATCGGTTGTTTCCAAAATTGTAGAGTCACTGCCCACAAGCCAGCCGCGATCGCGGTCGTCGGTAAAGGCAATATCCTGAATATTAGCTGTTGTTGGCAGCTCAATGACTTGCCAAGGGTTGTTGCTCACCGAAGGGACGCTACTACAACTGGCACAAAACAGGGCGACTACCAGCAATATTACAATTTGTTTCAGTGTTCTCACAAAAAAGTTCATAACGTCCAGCACTGGTGGATAGAATCTGACCTACGGCAGGTATCAAGAGCCGAGTTTCGTTTTAATGCAAACTGTAAAGACTCAGAAAAAACAAAAAACCTAAAGCCAAGGCACCAAAAATGAGCAGATTCTTCTGTCCTGGGGTTAAAGTGTTTACCCCCAGACCGAAACCTAGATTTTCCTTAAATCCAGACGGCGCACCTGCAACGCCAATATTTTGAAACTGCGTTTTCCGCACTCCACAGACGGGACAGCGCCAAGAGAGCGGTAATTCTTCAAACGATGTTCCTGCGGGGATATCACCCTTACTATCGCCCTTAAGTGGCTCATAAACATAGCCACAGGCGCGACATTCGTGGCGATCCATGATGGCATCAACGGCTTGATCGCTCATAGCTCAGAAAGTAGTTGAGAAGCCAACCTTAAAATCTATGTTAAAAATTATGCCATAAGTGTAGGACTTCCTTAACATTTTCTAGTTCTGGCTCTGGGCGGAAAGGGCGATCGCTAGATATAAAATTTGTTTAGTTCGACTTATGTGTGCTATACGTAATCGCTCTCGAAAGCCGCCAGCGTCACGTGGTAAAGGTAGTCACTCTATAATGTATATGTAAAGAAGTAATAACTCGCGTTGTTTCATCTGAGTGGTAGTTAACTATCGTGTTTGTCCTTAGTGGGTATGAGTATTTTTTAGGATTCCTACTGGCTTGCAGCTTGGTGCCTTTTCTAGCACTGTCTGCTGCTAAGCTTCTGCGCCCCAGCGGTAGTAGTCCAGAGCGACGCACCACCTATGAATCTGGGATGGAGCCGATTGGGGGAGCTTGGATTCAGTTCAACATCCGCTACTATATGTTTGCGCTTGTCTTCGTGATTTTTGATGTTGAAACTGTTTTCTTGTTTCCGTGGGCTGTTGCCTTCCATCGCTTAGGAGTTTTGGCTTTCATAGAAGCCCTGATCTTTATTGCAATTCTTGTGGTTGCTCTTGTTTACGCTTGGCGCAAAGGAGCTTTGGAATGGTCATGAAATCTAACCAGGCAAATGAATATGCTGCCCTAGAACAGCAGCAGAAAGAACGCATTCTTAGTCCAATTGAGCGGCCCAAGGTCACTCAAGAGCTTTCGGAAAACGTCATCCTGACCACAGTTGATGACCTGTACAACTGGGCGCGGCTTTCCAGCGTATGGCCTTTGTTGTTTGGCACCGCCTGCTGCTTCATTGAAGTTGCGGCGATGATTGGTTCGCGGTTTGACTTTGACCGATTTGGACTGGTTCCCCGTTCCAGCCCCAGACAAGCAGATTTAATCATTACTGCTGGAACCATCACTATGAAGATGGCACCTGCTTTGGTACGTCTTTACGAACAGATGCCAGACCCCAAGTATGTGATTGCGATGGGAGCTTGCACAATCACTGGCGGGATGTTCAGTGCTGACTCCCCGACAGCGGTGCGCGGAGTGGATAAGTTGATTCCTGTGGATGTATACCTGCCTGGATGTCCACCACGTCCAGAAGCAATCATGGATGCGATCATTAAACTCCGGAAGAAAATCGCTAATGATTCGATTCAGGAACGCGATCAAATGAAGCAAACGCATCGCTACTACAGCACCACCCACAAACTCAAAGGTGTAGACCCCATCCTGACAGGGAAATATCTACAGTCAGGCACTCGCCAAAGCCCACCACCGGAGTTGGCAGCAGCTATGGGTATGCCTGTATCCCCAGCCCTGTTGACGGCTCAAAAACAGGAGGAAGGTCGTGGCTGAAGCAGAATCCCAAATCGTAGCCAGTAAGATTTCTGGGTGGTTGACGGAAAATGACTTTGAGCATGAGGCTCTAGAGCAAGATCATCAAGGCGTTGAGATCATAAAAGTTGACCGGGACTTTTTGATTCCTATCGCCACAGCCCTCTATGCTTATGGGTTTAATTACTTGCAATGTCAAGGTGGCTATGATGCAGGGCCGGGTGAGGATTTGGTCAGCTTCTATCATCTGATTAAGCTGAGTGACAATGCTGACCGACCGGAAGAAGTGCGTCTGAAGGTGTTTTTGCCGCGAGATGACGCTAGAGTGCCTTCGCTGTACTGGATTTGGAAGACAGCAGATTGGCAAGAGCGGGAATCCTACGATATGTTCGGTATTGTCTACGAAGGACACCCGAACTTGAAGCGGCTTTTGATGCCGGAAGATTGGGTAGGCTACCCTTTGCGGAAGGATTATATTTCGCCTGATTTCTACGAGTTGCAGGATGCTTTTTGATTAAGAAGCATTGCCCTTAATCAGGAAATTTTGCGTGAAAGCACTCACTTGTTGTAAGTGGGTGCTTATTTTTTTTAGATAGCTTTTGCTACAAAATAAATTGTCCTCACAATCGATTTTGTTTGAATTTTAGCTAGTAGCTTGTGCCTTGGGAACGAAACGCAACTTACGACCTATGAGATAAGTCCAGGGAACTTGTGATTAACTCAAAACTCATAACTTATAACTATTTAGTCATCCCGGTTTAGGGTTAATTTAATCATTCCATAGGGAGGTCGCGGATCGCAGTACACTTTTATTTTAGAATCTGCATCTGATACAAATGCGGTGTCCCAAAGTCGATTTTCAGCTGCAAAGGAAACTTCTGCCATTTGCGGGAAGCGTTGTAGTAGGCGCACACCCATCTCATAAACGAGATGTTGGATTGATTTGCTGACAAATTCATGAAAGACAACTTGCACGAAATCGCGCACTTGTTCAGCAGGGATGTAATGTGATAAATCAGATGCGATCGCATTCTCTACATCAGCGTATTTCCAGTAAACATCGAGATAAATAAATAAAGGGCGATCGCTCATTTCCGGTAGCGTGGTATACTCATCGCGAGCAAAGTTGGCAAACAAGCTACCAGTAACTTTGATTAGCTGAAATCCTACTCTTCCACAACTATGAGCGACGATTTTTGTAGCATTTCCCTCACGCTCAAAATCCAGCACTGTAACTGCATAGTCATTGCGCGAACGGCTGAATAAAACTTCGCTATTGGTATTTCCCCCATTGGGGTGAGGTAAACGTGCCGCAGCAAATGGTTGTTCTCTACCTGTAACTCGCAGCGATCGCATTTGGGGATAAGTATTTAAAAACTCCTGTCCCAGGAAATTTATAAAACCTTCTAAGGTTGAGCCATCGAATGCGATCGCTTTCTTCAAAACAAAGTTTTTCATGGTGTCAGTAGCCACCACATCTGTATTGATTCCCTCAGTGTAGGCGGCGATAAAATTGTTACCGAATACCTCAACATCAACATCAACCGCAAACAGGATGTTTTCTCTACCACTAAACTCTGATTCTGGAATTTCTGTCAAACCCAACATCGGTTTTGCATATGTGCGGTACAGGGTAATATTTCCTTTACCATAGCTAATTTCTGCGCTCACGCCTTGCTCCTTGTCCTACTATTTTGGGTTTTGTATTGAGGAAACCTTGTTATTAGCTATTTTTATAAATTTTAGGATTGCATTATTCAAGGAAACTTACAATCACATTATTAGTCTCTCGTTACGTTGGCGAAACTCTGTACAAGGCTCGAATTATATTCGCCAGTATTTCTATATACGCATTTTTTTAGAAAGTGCCGGAAGCGGAACGTTTTTGAAACTGACCTTTACCTTTGTTGCCCAGCCAGCGATCACCATCTACAATCAACTCCCCGCGTAAGAAAACTTTCTCTACTTTCCCAGTAATAAAGCGACCTTCAAATAAGCTGTAGTCTACGTTAGAATGATGAGTTTCCGCACTCAAAATATGTTCTTTATTTGGGTCAAATAAAACTATATCGGCATCGCTTCCCACAGCAATTGTTCCTTTTTTAGGAAACAATCCAAACATTTTAGCGGGAGCAGTTGCAGTTAACTGTACAAACCTATTCAGCGAAATTTTACCCGTTCTAACACCGCCATCATATAGTAAAGTCAACCGCAATTCTACCCCAGGCGCACCATTAGGAATTTTAGAGAAATCCTCTTTTCCAACTTGTTTGGAACGGTGCCAACCAGAGGAATTTTCTTTAAAACAAAATGGACAATGATCGGTAGCAACTATCTGGAGATCGTCAAACTTTAACCCCCGCCACAATGCCTGTTGACAGTGATGTTCTCGTAACGGTGGGGTCATCACATATTTAGCCGCTTCAAAACCTGGTTTGTCATACTCCTCAATGTTTAAGAAAAGGTAATGAGGACAAGTTTCTGCAAAGGCATAAATACCGCGATCGCGTGCCTCAACTACTACATCTAATGCTTCTTTTGCTGACAGATGAACGATATATACAGGGATTTCCGCCAACTCTGCAATCCGAATTGCTCTGTGAGTAGCTTCTGCCTCCATAATTGTTGGTCTTGTTAAAGCATGATATTTTGGAGAAGTATTTCCTTGAGCCAATGCTTCTTCAATTAATACTTGAATTACGCTACCATTTTCTGCGTGTAAATTCACCATTCCGCCATGAGAACCTACCGCCCGCATCGTTTTAAATATAGAGGCATCATCTACCATTAAAATGTCTGGATAAGCCATGAACATTTTAAAGCTAGATACCCCATCGTAATTAATTAAATCGGGTAGTTCTTTTAAAACTTCTGGGTTAATATCTGTCAAAATCAGGTGAAAACTATAATCTACACAAACTTGCGGTTCTGCCAATGCTAGACGATTATCAAGTGCAAATATTGCGCTTTCTCCTTTGCTTTGTTGAGCATAATCGATAATAGTAGTCGTGCCACCAAAGGCAGCGGATCGCGTTCCTGACTCATACGTATCGCAAGTTTCGGCAATGCCTTGACGGGACTCCATGTGCGTGTGAACGTCAACACCACCAGGCAATACAAGTAATCCTGAAGCTTGATATTTTTGGGCTGATGGTACTTCTAATTTTCGAGCGATCGCTTCAATTTTTCCATCGCGAATTAGAATATCTCCTACATAGTCATCGACTGCTGTAACAATTCGTCCGCCAGTTATTAGTACGTCTGTCATTTTTGCCGATTAAAATGTGATAAAAGAAACTACTCTAGGCACCGAGAACCCAGAGATGTAGAGACGTTGTATACAATGGCTGGAAAACGAAATAACCTTACTTTTTGAACTGGGTTGGGGTATTTGCACAGCTTAAGTAGAAACTTTTTTATAAGCTGCCCAACCTCCAAAATGAGAAATATCAGTCCATTGATATTTTTCTACCAATTCACGCGGGTAAAGCATAGCTGTAACTTCCTGTCCATCTTCTAAAACTACGTTTTTAGGATATAAATTAGGCGGTTCTGTAGACAGTAAATATTCATATTGTTCAGCAGTCAACTCGTAAACTTCACCTGGAATAGCAATACCTCCCGATGCAACTTCATAGATACCTGGATGCCAACCATTCTCGACAGAGTGCATTCGATAATTGGGACGAGTAACTGCCTCTTTAATAAATTGTGCCGATTGCAGATTCTTGTGATCCGGCTGCCCTCGTAAGGCAGAACCACAAATAAAAAAATGCTTTGACTCTGATTTACTTTCCATCCTGTATCGCTCCTTATAGTTCTAAATACTCTATGTTAGGCAAAACTAAATTTTGCTACAGCTTGCATAAAAATATACCTAAAAATTAAAATTTTAATTTCCCATTCATAATTATGTATAAATTTCCATAAAAAATAAAAAAATACCGTAACGATTGTTACTGAATTTTAGCGCTGGCTAACGGGTAATAAAGCAATGTGTAACTTTAAAGGTTAAAAGTCCGCACTTGTGGGCGGCATGGAAGGATGAAGTATAAGCTGTCTGAACTGAACCAAATGAGTCACGAAGCTTTTGTAGATGCTTTGGGGTGGGTTTTTGAGGATTCGCCTTGGGTAGCGCAAAAGACGTGGATGAAGCGACCTTTTGCCAATGTTACATCATTGCATCAAACTATGATAAAAGTGGTTCAAGAAGCTAGTTTAGATAAACAACTTGCCTTAATTCGCGCTCATCCCGACTTAGCAACTAAGGTGAAAATGAGCGCATCCTCCGTTCAAGAACAGGCGGCGGCAGGATTAGATCAGCTTACCTCTGCGGAGTGTGATCGCTTTCACTTTCTTAACCAAGCATACAAAGATAAATTTGATTTTCCCTTCATCATCGCCGTTAAAAATCACACTAAAGAAAGCATTCTCAAAGCCTTCGACACTCGGCTAAAAAACACCCTAGAAGAAGAATTAAAGCTTTCCCTATCCGAAATTAATCAGATAGCCAGGTTCCGCCTCCTAGAAATCCGTATAACTTAAAAACGAATACTTCTCTCTCGACTGCTTCTTTCTTCTTTTCCACTTCTCTCTTGTCTTTGCGGTTCGTTTTAAAATGGATTTACCTAACATCGAAGCTTACTTACAACCCACGAACTTAGAGGATGTCTGAGAAGCCAGGAAAGCTCTCAAAACGATAACCTGTCAATAGCAAATTATCAGACAGCATTTTGAGAGCCATAACATCATCGTATCCGAGTAACTTGACCCAAGAACAATGGGAACTGTTATCCAGCTTGATTCCCAAAGCTAAACCGGGAGGTCGTCCGCGCACCGTAGATATGCAAGCAGTGGT
>NZ_JACJOY010000121.1:0-102870 GCF_014695815.1 Trichocoleus sp. FACHB-6 | reverse complement strand
TTCAACACGGGCATCAGTTGCTACGAGTCTAAACTCAGCATTGTTCGTGAGGCGGTGCGCTCTTACTTAGCTGCTCCTTGGTTGTCCCTCTCACCAACTGCGTAACTCCTGAAGAATATAAATTTTGCGAAATTTATATTCTTATATCCAAAACCAGCTAATCCAAAGATTCAGTACATAAACTAACCTATAATCATCTATCTAAAGGGTGAAGAAAACCACAAACCTCCATAAAAGCTTAGCCGGGTAGAACTTATGAGTCAGTTGAGCGTGGAAAATATGGGTGTTGATGAACTTGTCAGACTATATGCAGCCGGACAAAGAAATTTTCATCGCGCAAAGTTGGTTGGGGTAGACTTGAGAGGCTTAAACCTGCGTGGAGTAGATTTAAGTGGAGCCAACCTAATTGCGGCAAACTTGGCTGGAGCTGATTTGAGCGAGGCAAACCTAAGTCAAGCAAACCTGACTTTGACAGATATGAGTCGGGCGCACCTGAATCACGCAAACCTGTGCGATGCACACTTGAGCGCTACAAATCTGAGCCGAGCCAACTTGACTGGAGCCGACTTGCGTGGAGCAACTCTCAGCCGTGTAGACCTGAATGGGGCAAATTTAACTGGGGTGCAAATGCCTGATAGGAGGCTTGTAACGTTCTCCCCCGCTAGTTAGCTATGACGAGGTGATTATTTTCTGGCTGTATTTCCGAGTCTAAGCTGAGCGCAGAGATTGGGAAACCCAATGGCGCTGTTGTAGCTGGTACATATGGTTAAACAGCTGCCAGCAATATTGTTCTGGGAGTCCGCAGGTTAAGGCACCGCGCAGAACGACGTTGAAGTACCAGTCGTTGGGCGCTAGTTCTTCTGTTAATTTGTTGACGACGACGTAAGTACGGACACTTGTGTAAATCTTCCCCCGACAAGAAACATTTACCATTTCCTGACGGTAGCCGCCTTGAGGTACTTCTTCTCGTTCATCTAAGCGATCGCTTAATCTCCAGGGTAATCTATACAATACCCCTTCCACTGAGGCTGATGAATCTTTCACCATATCGAGTACGCCACAGTCTCGAAGAGCTGAACGACGATAAAAGCCTAATCTATACCCCTTGAGTGTTGCATTACCAACCACATAAACATGGGTATTCTCGCCCAGCGTCCGCTTCAAATCCACTGGACACATACAAGAGCCATAGGCAAAGTAGTAAAACTCAGGCTCGGCTTTGCTTCTAGCAATTTCCAGAGAAGCTTGTGTCGGTAAATCTTGTAAGTGTTCAGGCTGAACGCTCATGAATTGCCTTCAAATGCTACTTGTTGTCTATTGACTAGGCATTCTAGCAAAGTTACTCGTGGAATACAACATATCCCGATAGGGAAACCGTAGATTAAGGTAGGGACTGGGGAAGAGGGAGGCAGTGATGGTAGTTGATATCAAATCCGGTTGATTGCCCATAATCTAAAAAACCCGAAGAGAGCCACAGCCGCAGGCTGTGGCTCCCCTCCAGGCTTTTCGGGGAAGGGCTGGGGTGAGCTGAGTCTTAATTGTGGGTAATTACCGAATTTGATATGACTTGTCTCAGGTTTGGATTCTTTCCCAATCCCCAGTCCCCAATCCCCAATCCCTAAGCTCTGATGATTTGGTTCCAACCTTGGATGACTTCCTGTAAAGGTTCAGGGAGACGGTCTTGTACCATATCCACATAGCGGGTTGTACCTTGCTTGCTGGAGATGGTGACGGTGATATAGTCAGCAGCACCTTGGGAAGCAGGGTAACTGAGTTGGTTGAACTTCGCTAATTGCGCCTGGTTGAGTATCTGTTGAAACTGTTGCAGTTCGCGGCGGGAAATTTGGTATTTTTGTTCCGCCGAGGTAGCGCCATTGGAGCTAACCTGTTGGCGAATCATCCGCCCATCATTAAACAGAATAGTTTGATAGGTGCGACCAGTTATACCGCCACTAGAGATGGTGCGAAAGAGTACATCTTTCCCCAAAGACGGTGGTAGTTCGCTTGTAGGAATCTTTGTCGGATTGATGGTGTTAGCATTGCCTATCTGACTAGCAGCTCTATTCAACCGGACGGTAGTAGCATTTTCATTAGCGTGATAAACCAGGATTTGTTGACCTGCTTCTACAGTTACCTGCCAACCGCGTATTAGGATTCTAGGACAAGCTACATTGCGATCGCCCAAACCTAGACAACCATCCCAATTCTTTTGTTCAGCCTTGAGGACGCGCAGTTGGGAAACTGCCAACCTGGTTTGTCGGGAAGCCCTCTGCAACACAGCATCTTTAACCGGGTTTGGCAAACTAGCTGTCTGATCCAGCTTGACGATAGAACCGCTGGAATTAGTACGATAAACCCAGCGTTGTTGATTGGCTTCTACAATCACCTGCCAACCTTCTACAGTTGCTTGAGAACAGAGAATGTTAGGCTCATATAGGCCTAGACAGCCATCAGACCATGTTTTTTTGTCAGCTTGGACGATACGGACTTGATCGGTTGTCAAATTTAACCGCTTGGCTGCGTCCTGTTTTACAGGGGGGGCAACGGATTGGGGTAAATTTCCAGGTAAGTTGGTGACAGGATTGGAGTTTTCTTGGCGCACAGTTATTCCGGTGTTATCGGTGCGATAAACCCAAGTTTTACTACCGTCAGTCACAACAACGCGCCAACCTGGGACTATAACTGCGGCACATAATTCAGCAGCAGTGCCAAGTCCCAAACAGCCATCTGTCCACTTCTGGCGACTAGACTCTTTAATGCTGAATTTTTGAACATTAATGCCAGTTTGACGCGACAAATCGACAAGGACAGCATTGGCGACGCGAGGGGGTAAGCGATCGCTTTGTTGCTGCTTGAGAAAAGCTTCCCCGCCAGGTAAGCTTTGGGCGACGCTAACATCTTTCACTTTGACGAGTTTAGCGCTAGACTCAGAAAGTGCTGCTGGAGCAGCAAAAGCTGCTTGCAACAGCGTCATACTAGCGCCCAAGGACAAAATGCCAGTTAGCATCACGGCAAGTGTTTGACTTCTGGTTACTGGTATGGAGTGATTTTGGAAAATGCGTTTCATCAGAACCTCAAAAATTTTCTAATTCTATTGGAGAGCGCACTAATTGAAACGAGCGGCACTCCTAGGGTTATTTGTTGCGTGTAGCAGACAATAGGCTAGACGCTGCTATCCTGCTAGTTGGTTCCAGGCTTAGCAGCAATAGCTTGCTTATAGAGAATTAAGAAATATGACTTTGTTAGTAGTCGCTACGGGAAATCCAGGCAAGCTGCGGGAGATGCAGACATATCTAGCTGGATTGGACTGGGAATTGACGCTGAAGCCGGATGAATTGGAGATTGAGGAGACGGGTGGCACCTTCATGGCTAATGCTTGCCTGAAGGCTTCTCAGGTGGCACTGGCGACTGGAGAATGGGCGATCGCAGATGATTCTGGTTTGGAAGTGGATGCCTTAGATGGCGCACCGGGTATCTATTCGGCTCGTTACGGAAAAACTGACCCAGAGCGAATTGAACGCTTGCTCAACGAGTTAGGTAATGAACTGAATCGGGAAGCTCAATTTGCGTGCGCGATCGCCATTGCTCGTCCTGATGGTGCGATAGCGATCGCTACTGAGGGGGTTTGCCGGGGCGAAATCCTCCACTCCCCTCGCGGTACTGGCGGTTTCGGCTACGATCCAATTTTCTTCGTCCCACAACAGCAAAT
Source organism: Trichocoleus sp. FACHB-6 (assembly GCF_014695815.1). Classification (NCBI taxonomy): domain Bacteria; kingdom Bacillati; phylum Cyanobacteriota; class Cyanophyceae; order Leptolyngbyales; family Trichocoleusaceae; genus Trichocoleus; species Trichocoleus sp. FACHB-6. The sequence continues at coordinate 99,161 of NZ_JACJOY010000121.1, read as the reverse complement.
GACCTTTGCAGAAATGTCCCCAGATTTGAAGCGTCAGTGGAGTCATCGGGGACAAGCCTTTAAAATTTTGTTACCCCAGCTTCAAGATATTAAATTTTAGATTTTGCGGAGGCGAAGCAGTTTCCTCGCCTCCGATGATTTTAGATTCAAGAACAATCTAAAATCACGCGATATTTTGGGAAGAACAGGAGGTTGCGCGAAGAACCAGTAATGGTTCAACTCCCTCATCAATCTCCCCAAAAATCGCTTCAAAATCTAAAATCCAAAATCGTTAAACTGCTTCCAGATTCTTTTCTCCCGTGCGAATCCGGATCACTTGTTCAACCGGGCTGACAAAAATCTTACCATCGCCAATTTCACCGGTTCGGGCGGCGGCGATGATTTTTTCAATTACCATATCAACCTGGGAATCCTCAACAACGATCTCGACTTTGAGTTTTTGCAGAAACTCAACCGTGTACTCAGAACCGCGATAGCGTTCAGTCATTCCTTTCTGCCGTCCAAATCCTCGGACTTCAGAAACCGTCATTCCCACAATCCCCGCATTAACCAGCGAGATTTTAACTTCGTCGAGTTTGAATGGCCGGATAATCGCTTCTACTTTTTTCAAGCTCTTTACTCCTCAGTTTGTTGTGATTTTCGTGTATCTGTACAACCAATTTGTACAACCAAAAGTATCAGTGTGCGGCGGCTATTTTTTATCACTGCTCAAACAAAGATTTTGTATTCTATGATACATATGTTTGGGAGCGATTGTTCTGAGAAACAATCGTGCTGTAACGGCTGCTTTGCCGCGAAGCGATCGCTCTGATTGTAGTAGTATTTCGGCACAGCGCTTTTTTAACCTGTTAATACCCAACCCCCATGACTCAGGAGTTAATATATCGGGTTAAAAAGAGCAATGTTCCTTTAGCCTCAATGCACACTTTATCAAAACAGGTAGATCCTTCTCAATGTCTGTCCATTACAAGCTAAAGGGTGAATTGGCGATGCAAGCTTAACGACTATTATTATTTAGAAGCGGGCGCACAATCAAAAAGCCCGTACCAAACGCCGTCGCCACGATGAGAAAGATGACCAGCAATAACCACCACCCACTAACGTCTGGGGAACGTTCTGGTGGGGTTGGGCGGCGATACCTACCTTCTTCGTGTTCTATAACCAAGTTTTCAGGAAAGGTAGATGAGATTGGTTCAGGTTTGGGAGGAGAGGGTAAGACTTCGACGGATCTCTCCACGCCAGCAGGACGAGGAGGACGCGGTTGCGAACGCCGCTTAGGTGATTTTTCGCTTTCTCTAGTCCGAACTTCCGGTTCGACTAGAGGCGGAATGAAATCAACTCGGTTCCCGGTGGAAAGGGAATCTACCACATGTTGGGCGTGCAAAGAAACTTGGGCAACTTTTTCTATTTCTTGTCGCAGTTGTTGATTTTCTTGGGCTAACTGCTGATTTTGGGTATTCAGCGAGTCTAGCATCGCTTGCGCTGCTTGCAATTCAGCAGAGAGTTCCTTGTAAACGGAAATTGGCACAGACGGGCGATAGGCTGTGGATGGATGGGAGGACTGCTCTGGGAAATGAGCAGTTTGCATGGGCGATCTGGTAGTAGGATTGGACATTATTGGTTTAGCCTAAGTTCTGTAAGGCAACAATAGTGTAAAATTGCGCGACTCTGACAGCCATTTTTTAACAAATTTGCTCTAGTTACAACCACACAAGCCTGTAAATTTAGAAATTTTAGATTGTCAACCCGAAAGTGTCTAGACTCAGGGTGTATTTTCTTGCAGGAGGGGAAAAAAGTGTCCTACGGGGCCCTGACCTTGACCAATGGCTAAAGAGTATCTTAATGCAGTGGTGACGTAATCTTTGGCTTTTTGTACCGCAGATAAGCGATCGCACCCTAGAGCTAGATTAGCAGCGATCGCAGCTGCCAGAGTACAACCCGTCCCATGAGTATTGCTGGTATCCACCACCGCCGTTTTCAAAGTTTCCAATTTGTGACCATCAAACCAGACATCAACGCCGCGTAAATTTCCCTGCATTCCTCCTCCCTTGACCAATACAGCCTTTGCTCCCAGCTGATGGATGCGTTGGGCAGCAGCCCGCATATCATCTAGAGTATGAAGCTGCAAACCGCTCAGTAGTTGAGCCTCGTAACGGTTCGGTGTCACAATCGTTGCCTTGGGGATCAAGACATTCTGTAAAGTTGCCATAGCCTCATCGTTAATCAATACAGCGCCCGTGCGCGATACCATTACCGGATCTACCACTAAATTATTAAGTTTCAGAACTTCCACCTGCTGCGCCACAGCCGCGATAATTTCCGCTGTGAGCAACATCCCCGTTTTCACTGCTTGCACGCCGATATCCGTCACCACAGCCTCAATCTGAGCGACAACCGCATCTACTGGTAGAGCATCAACCCGCGTCACCAAGACCGTATTCTGAGCCGTCACGCAAGTTATAGCACTGGTGCCATGAACGCAGTGAAAGGCAAACGTTCGTAAATCAGCTTGAATCCCCGCACCGCCGCCGCTATCGGAACCAGCGATGGTGAGAGCAACAGGAACGCTTGATTTGTCTATAACACTCATATTAGAAATTGGTAATTGGTAAAAAGGTAATTGGGGCAATCAAGTACATCGTAAGTAGCATTCATTACCTGTTACCTATTACTTGTTACCTCATATTGCAATTAAATTGACCCGATTTCGCCTAAAAATATAGATTGTGCAAATAGCTAAACCTACAGCGCTCTTGGCAGTGTCCAAGAATGCCGCATCCTGCTAATAAATTGCCCACCAATTATTAAAAATTAAAAATAAAGCATTAAAAATGAAAATTTTTAATCTTTAATTTTTAATTTTTAATTCCTCTAACGTTGTGGTGGACGGCGTCTGCGGAGAAAGTCTGGAATATCCAATCCAGAGCCAGCTTCTGGTCTAGGCTCATAAGTAGGCGTGGGTGGAGGAACTGGTGTTGGTGCCACTGGGCGCTGCGGTTGTCTGGGAGTGCGCGTTTCTCTCGCTGCTGGTGTGGACTGAACTTCTCCACTAAATCCCGTAGCAATAACGGTAATTCTCACCTCGCCTTGCAGCCTGTCATCAATCACAGCTCCAAAGATGATATTAGCGTTGGGATCGACAACCTCATAGATTGTTTCCGCTGCGGCGTTCACCTCGTGTAGCGTCAAGTCGCTGCCGCCTGTAATGTTAAATACTACACCTCTAGCTCCTTCAATCGAGGACTCTAGCAAGGGGGAAGAAATTGCGGCAACTGCGGCTTCTCTGGCTCTTGATTTCCCAGAGCCAACACCGATTCCCATCATTGCCGATCCCGCATCTGCCATCACTGCGCGCACATCGGCAAAGTCAACATTTACCAGGCCGGGGATAGTAATAATATCAGATATCCCTTGCACACCCTGGCGCAGGATGTCATCTGCCATTAAAAAGGCTTCTTGTACTGGGGTTTGTTCTTGAATTACCGACAACAGCTTATTGTTGGGGATCACGATTAGGGTGTCCACCCGACTTTGCAAAGCGGCAATGCCTTCATCTGCCTGAGAAGTGCGGCGGCGTCCCTCGAAGGTGAAAGGACGAGTGACAACACCCACCGTCAATGCTCCCATTTCTTTAGCCACTTCCGCGACAACCGGGGCGGCACCAGTACCGGTACCGCCGCCCATACCAGCGGTGATGAACACCAAATCGGTGTTTTCTAGGGCATGAGCGATTTCGTCCCGCGATTCTTCTGCTGCCTTTTGCCCAATGGCAGGATTGCCGCCAGCACCCAAACCTCGTGTCAATTTTTGTCCCATTTGCAAGCGTCTGGGGGCTAACGAGTGCGATAGTGACTGGGCATCTGTATTGATTGACCAAAACTCAACGCCACTTACATCACTGGCGATCATGCGATTAACCGCATTGCCTCCACCCCCACCAACACCAATCACTTTAATTTTGGCGACGCTACCTGGCACGATGTTGTCACTCCTGGTTTCTTCCTTGGGTGTCTTGCTGGCATCGTGTTGACCTAAATGTAACCCAGCGTTGTTAAACGGGTTGGCGTTGTCCACGGAGAGTGGACGAAGAGCGTTTCCTGTGGTGTGTGAGCTTTGATTGTCAAGCCCTGGTTTACTATTGAGCGTCATTGCAAATAGGAAGGGTCAATAAACAGCTTTTTCAGTTTAGGGAAGCGATATGAGTCAACTATAGGGTAAGTTGACCCTTAAAACCAACGAGTGTTATAGGTGCATTGACGTTCCTAAAGAGGTCTGGCGGCAACTGTCTGAAGGCTGATGCTGTTCTTAAAATGCAGTATAAAGAATTAATTAATTTCGGGGGACGATTTCTGGGTTAAGCATGAGTTAGTTGTACCTATGATTTTAAGGGTTGTTGGTTGTCACCGGGGCGGTGACTTTTTTCATTTGAATGGCTGGAGAATCTGGGTTTTTCAGGTCGATATAGGCAATTTGGCTAGTGGAAAGATGGGCTGGCAAATCGCGCATTCGATCGAGGACAGCCAGCTGATAGGCAAATCGGGAACTATAAGAACCAAAATGTACCATTCCTTGCTCAGTACGAAGAATTAAATTGGCTGGTTGTTGCCAATTTATCTCAAAAACTTTGACTGGGGAGCGGCTTACTGCATGGTAAAGTGCTGACCAGTAGGGGCGATATTCATCTCTATAGCCAATGATTTTTAAGGTGGGTAAGGGAAGAGTTGGCTTTAGTCCAGCGTAGCTTTCTAAGGGCATCCAGACGCCATCTTCGTCCAACAAACCAGCTGATAAGGGCTGGGGCGGCGATCCCGCACGAGGTGTTGTTTTGGTTGGGGAAGAAGTGCGGGCTAAAAGAGCGATCGCTACCGGATGTCTCTCTTTAACTTGTACAGTCAAACTAGGGGGGAACAGTTGCCGGGTAACGGTGGCTTGTTCTATGGCTGGCTGCAATTCCAACTTTTCGGCAATGACTTCCGGTTGCAGGCGCAGCAAATACTGCGGGTAGGAAAGCGATAGCAGCGACTGAATCGCTTGTTTTGAGAGAATTTTATTGCCTTCAATCTCAATTTGATCTGGTTTTAGGATCACCCAGGCGGGTAAAGTCGTTACCCAAACTAAACCGCCAGCCAATCCAGCGATGAATAGACTTCGCCAAACCGCCTGAAAAGATTTCATCCGTCGTTGGCGACGTAACTTTTGCCGTCTTTGGGTCAATTCTGTCTGAGATACTGATGCGATGCTTGTCATCCTAACTTCTCAATCGGAGTTTTTGGTGCGCCAGACGTACTGCACTTAACAAAAAAAATTCTGTTTGGGGAGTTATCAAGCTTGATAACCCTACGTAACTTTAACCGAGATATCAGGAGTCGATCCCATTCCCACCTGAGAGGGAGATATCGCGGCACAAGTATCTGACCGTTGGCAAACAATAACGATCACACAACCCATGTAATCCCAGCTTACATCTAGGTGATGTGAATCTTTTTCGCCTTTCAACACGGGCCGTCAGGAAGTGTAGCGGAATATTACAACGTCTAGATATTAACGTGTCACAGCCATCATGGAATCACTTTAGGAAGATTATCAAGAAAATTTTGGATTGATCCCCAGACAAAATCCTTTTTTCTTCTTTTGCTTGCGGCACCAGAGGGGAAATGGGAACTGGGGTAGGTATGCAAATTCACCCGATTGTCCTCTCAGGCCAGCCTCTTACCGATGCCCAAAGAGTAAGTAGCAAAAAAGACAAACTTTGTCTTTCCGGCTGGAGGATAAAAGCGATCGCGTTTAAACTTCGCCCCGCCATTCCTATCTCTAATAAACAATCCGCTCTCATAGAAAGGGCATATATCATACATTTTATACGCAAAAAGAATACCAGAACGAACACATTTATGTGCAGGGGGGTGCTACCCTCCAACCCATAGAGGGGAAATTTAAGGGAAGCTATCCGGTAGAAGTAGAAGGGAGGTACCCAGAGGGATGCCCTTAACATAACAGAGGTCTAAATGAAACTGGACTTAATTAGATTTTATAAAGCCTGTAACCCAGCCAAGACCCTAATCTTCTCGAAGCCGGAGGATCGTTCGTACTATATCGATTTTTCCTCTGTACGGGGCGGAAAAATCATTGAGGCAATTGGGCGAACCATTACCCGAATTTCGCCCGACGATCCCACCAGCCAGATGTTTACAGGACATATCGGCTGTGGGAAATCTACAGAACTGTTTCGCCTGAAAGCTGACTTGGAGGCACAGAAATTTCATGTAGTTTATTTCGAGTCTGGTCAAGAACTAGACATGGCGGATGTAGATATCAGCGATATTTTACTGGCGATCGCGCGTCAAGTCAGCGAAAGCCTCGAAGAAATTCAGATTCGGCTAAAACCCAGTTACTTTGCCAATCTGTTCACCGAAATTAAAGATATCTTACAGACCCCCATCGACGTTTCAGCTGAAGCCGAGTTATCCATCGGTATTGGCAGAATTACCGCCAAAACCAAAGACAGCCCCAAACTCCGGGATCAATTGCGCCAGTATCTGGAACCTCGAACCGAAGGCTTTTTGAAAGCTATCAACGAAGAATTGCTAAAACGGGCGAACGAGGAACTGAAGCGACGCGGTAAAAAAGGGTTGGTGGTGATTATTGATAACTTGGATCGCCTGGACAATACTCGCCCCTTAGCAGGTTCGCAGAAACTTTTGCCAGAGTACCTGTTTATCGACCGAGGCGGACAGTTACGCCGCCTGAATTGCCATGTAGTTTACACAATACCCCTGGCATTAATTTTCTCAAACGATTACGAAACCCTGAAAAATCGTCTGGGGGGTGGGGTTGCTCCCAAAGTATTGCCAATGGTACCAGTGCGAAACCGAGATGGTAGTGACTGCGAACCGGGAATGACTTTGCTGCGAAAAATGGTGATGGCGCGTGCTTTTCCAGAGGTAGCGCCAGAGCAGCATCATTTGCTAATAACAGAGATTTTCGATTCTCCGGAAACCCTTGCCCGATTGTGTCGCGTCAGTGGTGGTCATGTGCGAAACCTCCTGGGATTGCTCTACAGTTGTCTTCAGCAGGAAGATCCGCCATTTTCGCGCAGCTGTTTAGAGAACGTGATTAAAGAGTATCGCGATGACTTGGTGCTGGCGATTGATGAAGAGGAGTGGGATTTGTTGTTTCAAGTGGTGCAACTGCAAACTCTTAAGGGTGAGAAAGAATACCAGAGTCTGCTTAGAAGTATGTTTGTCTTTGAATATCGCGACGAACAGGGGCGCTGGTTTGGGCTGAATCCGGCTTTGACAGAAACGCCCAAATTCATGTCTTTCGCGACTATGAATGAGTTGCAGTTCCAAAAATAAAAAGGCAAAAAAAGAATTTCTTCTCTCCTTCCAGTCTCTGACGGGGAATGCCTAATGTGTTAGCTTCGCTTAACATATTAGGCGTCAGTTTTTTTTGGCTGTAAGAGGGGAGGCGTAGCCATGCTGCATCCGTTCCCAGTCGGAGGCTGGAAGAATACGAGGATAACAGTATCTGGATTCCGAGCGCGGTAAACTGTTTAAACTGGCTTGTAACCCAAAAGCCCCTGATAGTTAAAGAGATACCGCTATGAGTACGTTTTTATTGGAAGTTGGTACAGAAGAATTACCTGCAAGCTTTGTGGATGCAGCGATCGCGCAGTGGCGATCGCGCATTCCTACAAGTCTTACTGAAAATAGCCTCACTAGCGAGAAAATCGAAGTTTACGCCACCCCCCGGCGTTTAGCGGTGCTAATTGAAGGTTTGCCGACTCAGCAACCGGATCGGGAAGAAGAAGTTAAAGGGCCACCAGCACAGGCGGCGTTTAAAGATGGCAAACCTACCAAGGCAGCAGAAGGGTTTGCGCGTAAGCTGGGGGTGGAACTCGATCAGTTGGAAATTCGCCCCACCGATAAAGGGGATTTTGTCTTTGTTCGCCAGACCATCCCCGGACGACCAACGGTTGAGATTCTCACACAGCTGGTTTGGCAATGGATTTTCGGATTAGAAGGGAAGCGGTTTATGCGCTGGGGGGATGGGGATCTGAAGTTTCCCCGTCCGATTGGCTGGTTGGTGACTTTGTGGGATGACCAAGTGCTACCAATTGAGATTGTAAATGGTTCCGAGACGATTAAGAGCGATCGCACAACCCGCGCTCATCGCGTCTTGCATCCCGAACTCGTGACAATTTCCCAAGCTTCAGATTATGTCAATGGTCTACGTTCTGCCTTTGTGGAAGTTGACCCCCAGGCGCGGAAAACCAAAATTCAAGAACAAGTACAGGCTGCTGCTAAAAAGCTCGATGGCTACTGTGAAATATACCCGGATTTGCTGCAAGAAGTCACTAATTTAGCTGAATTGCCTACAGCAGTTATTGGTAAATTTGATCCGGAATTCTTGAGTTTACCGCCAGAAGTAATTACTACTGTCATGGTGACTCATCAGCGTTATTTTCCAGTATTTAAAGATGAGAAAAAAGCCGAGTTAATCCCCTATTTTATCACAATTTCTAATGGTGATCCAGCCAAATCAGACATTATTGCTGAAGGCAATGGTCGAGTGATTCGCGCCCGTTTAGCTGATGGTCAGTATTTCTACAAAACTGATTTATCTCAGCCTTTAGAAAGTTATTTGCCGAAGCTGGAAAAAGTCACTTTTCAAGAAGATTTGGGTTCGGTACGGGAAAAGGTGGAACGGCTGGGAAAAATTGCCAGCAGTATTAGTAAACAACTGCAATTATCAGAAGATGAGCGGCAGAATATCCAACGCGCCGCCTTACTTTGTAAAGCTGACCTTGTGACTCAGATGGTGGGAGAATTTCCAGAATTGCAAGGTGTAATGGGTCAAAAATATGCTTTAGCTAGTGGCGAATCAGAAGCGGTAGCAGCAGCAATTTTTGAGCATTATTTGCCACGGGGAGACGGGGAAAAATTCCCTCAAAATCTAACAAGTCAAGTTGTGGGGTTGGCAGACAGGTTGGATACTTTGGTGAGTATCTTTGGACTGGGAATGTTACCAACAGGTTCTTCAGATCCGTTTGCTCTGCGTCCGGCGGCAAAGGCTGTTATTAACATTACTTGGGCGGCAGATTTAGCTATTAATTTGCATCAATTGCTGCAAGGATCTGTGGCAGATTTTGTGGTGAAACATCCGAAACGTCAAAGTGAGAAGTTGTTACCTAATTTGCAGGAATTCTTCTTACAGCGTATCCGCAACTTGCTACAAGATAAGCGAAATATTGACTATGACTTGGTGAATGCGGTACTAGGAGAAAACGATCCGGAGTATACAGAACGGGCGTTAAAGGATTTATTGGATGTACGCGATCGCGCTTTATTTCTCCAAAGTATCCGCAATAATGGCAAGTTAGATGAAATCTACGAAACTGTCAACCGTTCTACTCGTCTGGCTTCCCAAGGCGATTTAGATAAAGTTGAGTTGTCACCATCGGCTGTGGTGCGTCCAGAATTATTTCAAAAATCATCGGAGCAAGCTTTCTACGATGCAATTGTGCAGCTAGTTCCCGAAACTAAAGCATCTCAAGAGCAGCGAAATTATCAGCAGCTAGTAGATGCTTTAAGTAAGATAGCTCCTAGGGTGAGCGCTTTCTTTGATGGTGCTGAAAGTGTTTTGGTGATGGATTCGGATCTGGAAATACGCAAGAATCGTTTGAATTTATTGGGGTTATTGCGGAATCATGCGCGGGTTTTGGCAGATTTTGGCGCAATTGTGAAGAGTTAGGAGGGGAAAAAAGAACCGAAAAGACGCAAAGAGCGCGAAGGAAAGACAAGGAAGGAAGTTATTGGAGGGAAATAGGTTTTTAAATACCGTTATTGCGGTATGATGAGGGGTTGCGAAACAAGGGAATTTGTACGGCCAAGTTAGCTATGCCCATCGCTCATATTATCGGTTTGGGAAAGTCGGGAATTGCTGCTGCACGATTGTTAAAACGGGAAGGTTACTCGGTGACGGTAAGCGATCGCAATACCGCCGAAAGCTTGCAAGAACAGCAACAACAGCTTGAGGACGAGGGAATTACTGTTAAGCTTGGCTATTCCCTGGAACTGGTTGATACCTTACCCCAGATGATCGTCGTCAGTCCTGGCGTACCTTGGGATGCACCCCTATTAGTCCAGGCTAGAGAGTTGGGGATCGAGACAATTGGAGAAATGGAACTGGCGTGGCGATATCTCCAGTCTTGTCCTTGGGTGGGAATTACTGGTACTAATGGCAAAACTACGACAACGGCTTTGATTGCGGCGATTTTTCAAGCCGCTGGTTTTCATGCTCCGGCTTGCGGTAACATCGGCTATGCTGCCTGCGAACTGGCGTTATCCCAAACTCCTCCCGACTGGGTAATTGCTGAACTTAGCAGTTATCAAATTGAGTCTTCTAATTCTATTGCTCCTAGAATTGGCATTTGGACGACTTTTACACCAGATCACCTTAGCCGCCATAAAACTTTAGAGAATTACTACAACATTAAAGCGCGTCTGTTGCGTCAGGCGCGCCAGCAAGTAATCAACGGCGACGATGCTTATTTGCGAAAGAATGCACCCGATAGCTTTCCCAATGCTTGCTGGACGAGTGTGAAAGGCAAAGCTAAACTAATTGGCGATCGCGATGGGGGAGTTTACATCGAGGATGGTTGGGTGGTGGCTGATGGCGAACAAATTGTGATGACATCAGCTTTAAGAATGGTGGGAGAACACAATCAGCAAAATCTGTTGATGGCGGTAGCAGCAGCCAGATTGGCGGGAATTGAGAAAGAGGCAATTGCGATCGCGATCGCTAATTTCCCCGGCGTTCCTCATCGTCTAGAATACATTCGCACTCTGGCGGGAGTTGACTTTATCAACGACAGCAAAGCTACCAACTACGATGCTGCACAAGTCGGGTTAGCTTCTGTCAAGTATCCCGCCATCCTGATTGCTGGTGGTGAAGCCAAAGCTGGAGATGATACCAGTTGGATAGAGACAATTCAAGCTAAAGCCGCCGCTGTGTTACTAATTGGTAGTGCCGCAGATACCTTTGCAAAAGCGTTGGCTAGAGTTGACTATTCCAGCTACGAAATTGTAGAAACTATGGAGAGAGCTGTACTCAGAGGTGCAGAATTAGCCGAGCAGCATGGTGCTAAAGTTGTTCTACTTTCTCCTGCTTGTGCTAGTTTCGATCAATATCAAAACTTTGAGGAAAGAGGCGACCATTTCCGACAACTTTGTCAGCAGCTACTTTAGTTAAATTATCACCTTAAAGACCGTCGCACTGAGGCACTGATTAAATCTACCGAAAAAGTGAGGACGAGAAAGACAATTAAAGTGGTGAGAAGACCTTTGTAGTCAAAGCTACTCAGTTGTTCCGCCAGCAAACGCCCTAATCCGCCAGCACCTACTAACCCGACAATGACGGTAGAACGGATGCAGACTTCCCAACGGTAAAGGATGTAAGCGACAAATCGGGGCAGGGTGCGGGGTAAGATGCCATAGAGGAAGACTTGGGAATCAGTAGCGCCCAATGCTTTAAGGGAGGTTATTGGACGCTGTTCTAAATTTTCTACCACTTCCGCCATCAGACGACCTAGTATACCCAGGTTGTGCAGGGAAAGCGCGATCGCTCCCGGTAAAATCCCGGGAAACAACACAAATAGAAAGATTAATGCCCAAATGGGTTCGGGGACAGCACGAGCAACTAACAGCAGGAATCGGGTAAAAAACAGGACAACGTTTCCCCGGAGATCCCCAATTCCCCCCGACAACAGGAAATTATTTGCTGCTGGGAAAGAAAGCAAAATTCCTCCTAATCCAGCTCCAGCCATTGCCAGAATAGACATAGCCAGCGTTTTAGCAGAAAGCTCGAATAGCTGACTCAGCTGGCTGAAATCGGGTGGCAAAGCATCCTGAAACACTCCTGCCAAAAGTTGAAAGGTTCGCGGCGAGTAAAGTTTAGAATAATCAGCTTGGACGTACCAGAAGGAGAATATTACTAAAACCACCGTACCTAGAAATGACACCTTCACCACTGGGTCATTTTGGTAGAGAGGCTTTTTGCGCCGAGAAAGATTTAAGACGTTCAAATCTAGGCGAGAAGGCGCACCCAAGCGGCGACGCAGCATCGCACTCCAGAAATCGGTAGCACCAGTTAGTAAAATTAAGGCAATTAAAAACGTCCACATCTGTTCATAGCGTAGGGATTGGAGGCTGAGAAAAATTTGATACCCCAATCCACCAGCACCGATAATTCCCAGTACGGCGGCGGAACGAATCGAACACTCGAACCTGTAGAAAGCGTAGGAAAGCAAATTTAGAAAAGCTTGGGGAATCAGGCTATAAATAAAAGCATTCAGAGGTGGAACGCCGCTATTGAGGAGTGCCATTAGTGGCTGGCGAGGCGTTTCGTCTAAAATTTCTGAGAATACTTTGGCAGTTATAGCACCAAAAGGAATAGCGATCGCTAGCACCGCCACTAGGGGATCTAGTCCAAAAATATTAACGAAAAACAATCCCCAAATTAACTCGTGAATTGCTCTTGGAATCGCTAAAACTCCTCTTACCACCAGCCAAGGCGATTGAGTTATTAACTTCGTTTTTTGAGTTTTGAGTACCGATTCCCACCAAATTTCAGAGGAAAGAATACCAGCCACCAAACCGATCAGTACGCTAAAGAAGGTGCCGCAAATTGCGTAAGCTAGTGTTTTAAGAGTGGCATCTAAAGTAAGTTGGAGAAATTCCGGGCTGAAGTCGGGATGGACAGCAGCAACCAGAAAGCGCCAAACGAGGTTCCAGCCTCCTTCGTTAATTAAATCCGCTTCAAATACGCCTGCTGAGTGCAACGACCAAACGAAGGATGCCAAAAACAGCAATCCCCAGAAAGTACGCCAGTTAAATACGGAAGGGCGCTTGGGAAGGGTAGTTGGTTTGCTTTTGCTTGTCTGGGACACGGTTAAGATTTTGAACCGCAGAGGCGCTGAGAACGCAGAGGAATTTTTACGAATGGATTTAGCATTAGTTGTTGGTTTTGTACAATTCCTCAATCATTGCGTCGCACAGTGCTGCTGCTTCTGTATCAAATAGAATACGCCCCTGTCGCAAACCGATAATTCGCTGATAATGACTGCGGGCAAATTCTATCGCGTGAACACTGGTAACTAAAGTTTTCCCCGTTTCTACACTCAACTGGCGCAATAAGTCCATAATCTCGCGGCTGCGTTCGGGGTCGAGGCTGGAAATTGGTTCATCGGCAAGAATAGCGGTAGGATTTTGCACGAGGACGCGCGCGATCGCTACCCGTTGCTGTTGACCGCCAGAAAGTTTATCTGTGCGTTCATAAAGCTTTTCAGGAATACCCACCTGTGCTAGTGCTTTTACCGCTGTCTCGACTTCCATTGGATAAATCAGCGAAGCCGCAGCTTTTATAAATGACCAGCGCCCCAGATGTCCTGCATTGACATTATGAATCACCCGCAAATTATCCACCAGATGAAATTGCTGGTAAATCGTACCAATTTGGCGCTGAACCTGACGCAACAATTTTGGGCGAAGATGGGCGACATTGCGACCGAGTACCCAAACTTCTCCTTGAGTTGGTAACTGGGTGCCATTCAGCAAGCTAATCAGCGTACTTTTCCCCGCACCGCTGGAACCAACCAGCGCCACGCGATCGCCTGCACGAATCTGCAAGTTAATCTCAGCGAGAGATTCAAAGCGTCCAAACTGCTTAGAAACGTGTTTCAGTTCAAACACTGGCGCAGATGAGTTCATTTCTCTGCTTAGTTTGCTATCCATTTAGTCATGAGATAGCGATCGTGATCTTTAAAACCAACCTTCCGATATAAGTTTTGTGCTGCTGTATTTTTCTGCTCGACTTCTAAATGAAGTGCTTGAATTCCCAGAGAAGGGCAAACAGTTTCTATAAACTGAATTACGCTCATGCCTACCCCTTGCCCCCGATAACTTTCTCGGATATAGAGTTCATCAATAAATGCGTCACGTCCTCGAAATTCCAAACTGTAGCCAAAGGTAAGGACGACGTAGCCAATCGCTTCGTCGCCATGCTGGATCAGCCACACTCGTCCTAGAGAATCATCATGCAAAATATTCGCCAACGCCGTGCGAACAATGGATTCATCAAATTTTAGTTGTTCAAACTCGTAGAACTCTTGTATAAACTCCACAAGAGTTTCAGTATCTGATTTTTCTGCAATTTTAAAGTTTCCTTCTGTCATTTACATCACTTTATTTTGCCAATTTTCCGACCAATATCCTCAATTTGAGCATAGTTGGAGTTTTGGGTAGCAATAAATTTAGTTGCTTGTAAAAGGTCGAGAATTTCTTTTTGCTCTGGTACGTTGGGGTCTAGTTTTAAAAAGGCGTTTTGTACTTTTTTAACAAAATCCTCGCCATAGCGCTGTTTGACATCCGGGTGAATTACCCAGTGGTAATCATAGTAGGCTGGAGTCTCCCAGATCGCCTCGACTTTGTTCTCGTCTACTTCTTTAGTTTGCACTCGTTTTTGCCAGACTTTTTTGTTGACTGATCCGATATCGTAGGTGCCTGCTTCCACTAATTTGATTGTCTTATCATGGTCGCCAGAAAAGCCGACTTCGCCTTTAAAATCTTCCAATTTCAAACCTGCTTGTTGCAGGAAATATTGCGGCATCAAACGCCCCGATGTAGAGGATTCGCTGCCGAAGGTGAAAGTACGACCTTTGAGTTGTTTTAAATCAGAAATATCTTTAAATGGCTTCAGTCCGGTTTTTTTGTTAGTGATGAAGAGAGTGTGGAATTTCTCGTCTACATCGCGTTGCGCGATCGCTTCCGCACCTGGTACTTGCAAGCGTGCTTGCACCCCAGTCAATCCGCCAAACCAAACTAAATCTAAATCCCCCACTTTAAATGCGGTGACAGCTGCGGTGTAGTCCGTGACAGGCTTATATTCTACTGGCACACCCAATTCTTTCTCTAAATAGCTGGCTAACTTGTCATATTGACGCTGCAACTTTTGCGGATCTTGATCTGGAATTGCCCCAATTTCTAGAGCTTGTTTTGCCTGATTTGAGCCAGTTGCCACTGATCCAGATGGGTTTGGCGAACAAGCCCCTAGAGACAACAACAATAAACCCGACAACAAGACTTTTTTCATATCTGATTTTAACTTCACTCTTTGCCAGAAGATAGTGTAAACGATGCTGGTAGCTTTATGTCAAGATTAACGCCAGTTTTCCCATACTTTATTGTTTTTTAGGGCAGGCAGTATGTCAAAATTAACGCAAGTGTCACAGATTTAAGCAATGGTTTGGGCAGATGGGCAGCTGTTGCATGGCGGGCGATATATTATCAAACGGGTGCTGGGAGAAGGTGGCTGTGGCATCACCTATTTGGCTAGGGATAAAAAAGGGAATGCTGTCGTCATCAAGACGCTGAACGATAGAGTATTGAATAAACGCGAATTTACGACGTATCGAGACAAGTTCAATCGAGATTTTGAGAAAGAAGCGCTACGCCTAGCCGTATGCAGACACCCGCACATTGTAAGGATTGAAAATGCTTTTTCTGAGGGGCAACTACCTTGCATAGCTATGGAGTATGTTGAGGGGGAAGATTTATGGCAGCGCGTTAGTCAGCAAGGCGTACTGTCGGAAACCGAAGCATTAAAATATATTCGACAAATTGGTGAGGCGCTAACTTTTATTCACGATAGAGGCTTTTTACATCGGGATGTGAAGCCGTCTAATATTATGGTGCGTACTGGAAAACTAGAAGCTGTGCTAATTGATTTTGGCATTGCACGAGAATTTATTCCAAATTTGACGCAGACTCAGACGCAAACTTTTACTCCCGGTTTTGCACCTATCGAACAGTATGCGCTGCAAGCGAGACGCGGAGAGTATTCGGATGTTTATGCACTGGCGGGAACGCTTTACTATCTGCTTACCCAAGAAGTGCCGTTACCTGCTCCCGCTAGGGCTGCTGGCATTCCCTTGGATGCACCGCAGCAAATAAATCCCAATATTAGTAATATAGTTAATCGGGCGATTCTCCAAGGCTTGGAGTTTCAGTCAGAAAATCGTCCTCAGTCGGTGCAGGAGTGGATAGAGTTGCTGACTTTTAATACTCCTACTGGGCAACAATTATCAAATATTAGTCCAACCTTAAGACAATCTAAACAAAGTTACACGCCTACTAATCAGAATATTCTAACTCACAGGCAAGATTCATCTTCCGGGATAGATTATCGTAATTTACAAGCTCATTTAGCGCTAGGAAAGTGGAAAGAAGCGGATGAGGAAACTGCGGCACTCATGCTAAAAATAGCCTGTAGAGAAAAGGAAGGCTGGCTGAGAGTTGAAGATATTAAAATGTTTCCCTCAAAAGACCTTTGTTTAATTGACACTCTTTGGATAAAGCACAGTAAGGGACGCTTTGGTTTTAGCGTACAAAAGCATATTTGGGAAAGTATAGGAGGTACGAAAAATGCCAATTATGAAATTATGTGTAATTTAGGCGATCGCTTGCAATGGCGGATAAACTCTTGTTGGGTTGACTATGAGCAATTTATGTTTGATTGCGCTCTAGCTCCTTTGGGACACCTCCCCAGTGGCTATGTTTTTTGTGAGGTTGGTTGGTGGGTGGGTTTGCTAAATCTTTTTTATCGTCTTAGTTCTTAGTCAATTGTCCGACTCCCACTCTATTTTGCTGTTGAGGGAGGGATGAAAAAGGAAGGTTGTCCTTTGTTTGTTGTCAGGTTAAAAAGTTGAAACCTGACAACGTTTGATGACTAATAACTAATAATAAAATCAAACAAATAGTGAGCCATCTGTAATTTACTACAAGGCTCAATCTCTACTTTGTGTCCTTGCTTGTCTAGAAATATAGCTTGATTGTTGTCGCTGCCAAAACCACTATCCGGTTTATCAATAGGATTGGCAACAATGGCATCTAATTTTTTCTTGTGCAACTTTTCCAAAGCTGGCGTTACAATATCTCCAGTTTGAGCCGCAAACCCAATTAACTTTTGATGCGGCTTTTTAAGAGTTGCCAATTCTGCGACGATATCCGGTACGGGTTCGAGGGGTAAGTTTGTTGGAAGTAAACGCTTCGGCAATTTCTCTGCACTATACTCGGCTGGTTTCACATCCGCCACAGCTGCCGACATTATTATTACATCGGCATTGGAAAAATGCGATCGCATTTCCTGTTCCATCTCTTTTGCACTGGTGACAGAAATCGCTTGCACCCCCAATGGTACATCCCAAGCGGCGGGTGCGCGAACCAGTGTCACCCCTGCGCCTCGATGCAGTGCAGCTTGTGCCAATGCTAATCCCATTTTGCCAGTAGAGGGATTGCCGATGAAGCGCACCGGATCTAAATGTTCTCGTGTTCCCCCAGCACTAATTAAAACTCGCTTCCCGGCTAAATCTCGCTTGCCTTTTGCGTGTAATAATGATGCAATTGTCGGCAAAATTTCCGCAGGTTCTGCCATTCGCCCAGCACCAACGCGATCGCAAGCCAAAAGTCCGGCACCAGGCCCCACACTGTGATAACGTTTATCTGTCAACAACTGTTGCCAATTGCGTTGCACCGAAAGTTGTTCCCACATATCCGTATTCATTGCAGGTGCCAACAGCACGGGACAAGTGGAAGCTAACACGGTATTGGTGAGCAAGTTGTCAGCTAAACCATAAGCCAACTTACCCAAAGTATTAGCTGTCAGGGGAGCAATAACAAAAACCTCTGCCCATTCCCCCAACTCAATATGCAAGGGGCGTTTGTGTGGTTGCCAAAAGTCCTCATCTGTGTAAGCCGGATGACGAGACAGGGTTGCCACTGTCAAGGGCGTGATAAATTGACAAGCAGCATCAGTGAGAATTGCTCGAACTTCCACCCCAGACTTAGCAAGCGTTGAGATAACTTCACAAACTTTATAGGCGGCGATACCGCCGCCTATACCAATTAGAACCCGTCTACCTGACAATTTTGGATTTTGGATATTCCCCTTATCAGGGGGGGGTAGGAGGGGATCAGATTTGGGATTGTCGGGCGATTCCATTTTGGATTAGACAAAGGTACGACGTTAACGGCGATTATCTTTGTGATGACCATCCAACCCCAATCTAAAATCTAAAATTGTTAGGCTTCATCGTAGGGTTGTAAATCCAAGAGGTAGATGTATGGTTCAATTAACTCTGGACGCTGAAATGCGATCGCTCGCAGCAAATGCCAATCATCCAACCCTTCAAAAGGATTGTTGTATTCATCTCGCTCCAAACGTACAGCCAGTTGTTCCACGTCTGTCATCGTCAGAGCCGAAATTTCCCGTTCGGAAATGCTAACAGTTGCCATTGACCGCGCCTCCCTCAACTTACACCTGTATTGAGCATTGTACAGATGAAACATCCCATTTTATCTTAACGCTCTTACGTATTATTGACAGAGGCAACGAAACTTCAAGTTTAAGAAACCAAGGACGATTGGGTATTTGTTGTCACAAAATTTCGGACAACGCCTAAGACTTCCGGCAGAATTACGTGTCCCATGTTAAATTCATGATATTGCACGGATACGCCCAGTGCTGTTAAAGTATCCCGCGCTTTCTGGGCAGCACTCAGAGGCACCACCGTATCTTTTGTACCATGCACAATCAATACTGGTGGATAACCTTGTTTAGATGGTTGAGAAATGGGATGTAAATACCCACTTAGAACCACCAAACCAGCCAAAGGCAAATTGAGTCCCACATCCAGCGTCATTGCGCCACCCTGAGAAAAACCCATCAAAATCGTGCGCGACAGGGGAACCCCAGTGGTACTCTCAAGAGACTTCAGCCAGTCAGTGAGCTGCGTCTTGCTTTGCTCTAAGCCGTTCTGCTGCTCTTGGAAGTAGTACCAAGCTCTCCCCGATGACATTTGGGGATGAGTAGAGGGAGCATTGGGAACCAAAAACTGATAAGAAGGTAAATTCAACAACGGGGTTAAAGATGCCAACTCTTGGGCATTACCACCGAAGCCATGCAAAACGACAATCAACCCAGCTGGTTGCTGTCCCTGAGATGGGGGAACGGAAATTACTGATAAAGACAGAATCTTACTCCTAAAAAAATGCGACCGATCAATCCGAGATGCCAGCGAAGCTCTCTTCTTTTAGGATAATGTGGCGATCGCAATCTAGGCTAATCCATCCTTGACCCTGGAGTTTGCTAAGGAGTCGCGTAATCGTGACTCTAGTAGTACCGATAGCACTGGCAATATTTTGATGTGTCAGGCGGACAGATAGACGAGTGCCACCAGCTACAGGTTGCCCGACTTCCTGTTTCAATAACAGTAGTAGCCGATGCAAGCGATCCTCTACACGCCGATGTCCTACTATGGCTAAAAGCGCCTCTGTCTGTTGCATCCGTCGTACCATTTGCGGCAAAATTATCTGAGCCAAACGCCCAGAAGCTTCTATCTCTAGAATAGAAAACCACTTCAGGTAAACATCGGATAGGGCGTGGTATATTATTGCAGCGTTTGGTTGAGCTAAGGGATGAATTCCTTTCAGGGATTGAAATACCCACTGACCAAAGAACATCGAAGGCGCTGCCCAACCCAGCAGCACTTCGTCACCGTTAGCGCAAATTGTACTCATCTGCACCAATCCCCGATCTACTTGCCAGACACCCTGCGGCACTAGGGGAATTTCTTCATTTTTCGAGTAAAAATGCAACCGACGGGTTTCGTTCGGGTCGTATTGGTCTATTTCTAGAACTGAAGAAGAAAATGGGGGCATGGCTGCAAGAATCTCCAGCTATGAAAAACTGGCGTATTATAGCCAGCCCCACTCTAACTCCTGAAGGTAAAGATTAAGTAATCATGAGATTAAGTTAATGGCTAATTGCTCTTAAACAATTAGCCATTAGCTATTAGCCATTAAATTTTGGTGCCGCAATCAGGACAGAATTTGTTGCTGGCAATGTTTTTGGCACCGCAGCCGCTACAGTAAATTAATTCTGTAGCTTTTTCCAATTTGTGGAGTTCTGGCAAGCCAATCATCTGAGCATTGCTCTTGCCGGGAGCTACCATTGGGTAACAGTTTTCGTCCTTTTTGACTTGGACATCCAAGAGCACTGGGCCGTTGTGGGCAAGCATTTCGGCGATCGCATCTTTCAATTCATCTCGACTACGAACCACCATCCCCTTAATTCCGAAAGCCTGTGCCAGCAGCACAAAATCTGGCATCCCTACTTGCATATTCGAGGACGAGTAACGCTCTCCATAGAAAGCTTCCTGCCACTGGCGCACCATCCCCTGCCAGCCATTATTGATAATTACTGTCTTGACATTTATGTGATGTTGTGCAAGAGTTCCCAATTCCTGTAAATTCATCTGGAAACTGGCATCGCCGCTGATACAGATGACTTCATCATTCGGCAGAGCTACCTTGACACCCATCGCCGCAGGCATCCCGAAACCCATCGTGCCTAAACCAGCGCTAGAAATCCACTTACGCGGGCCATTCTTCAAGAATTGCGCCGACCACATTTGGTGTTGTCCAACGTCTGTGGTGTAGTAGGCATCTGGAGCCTGACGAGTTAGTTCCACAATCACTTCTTGCGGTGCCAGACTATCGGGATATTGGGGGACAATTAGGGGATAGTCTTCCCGCCAGCGATTAATCCGTTCTAGCCATGCTTGCGTCTGGATTGGCGCTCCGGTATCTGTTTCCTGACATCGGCGCAGCAAGTCAATCAAGACATTCCGCACATCGCCCACAATTGGTACTTCCGGAGCGCGGTTTTTCCCGACTTCAGCGGGGTCAATATCAATATGGATAACTTTAGCGCGGGAGGCAAACTCATCCAATTTGCCCGTCACGCGGTCATCAAACCTGGCTCCCACTGCTATCAACAAGTCGCACTCGCTCACTGCAAAGTTAGCATAGGCAGTGCCGTGCATCCCCAACATTCCCAATGCTAGGGGATGGTTTTCGTCAAATGAACCTTTGCCCATCAGGGTAGTGGTGACGGGGATTTGGAAACTTTGTGCTAGTTGTTGAATTTCTGGATGAGCGCCAGCTGAGATCGCGCCTCCTCCCACATACAATAAGGGACGTTGTGCTTCCCGAATTAAATGTACTGCCGCATTGATTTGGCGAGGATTTCCCTTCACCGTGGGACGGTATCCCGGCAACTTAACTGAATTTGGTTCTACTGGATAATAGTCAAATTGCCCTAATGCAACATCTTTCGGCACATCAATCAAAACTGGCCCCGGTCGTCCCGTAGTAGCGATGTGGAACGCTTCCGCCACAATCCGCGCCATGTCTTTTTGATCGCGCACTACATAGGAGTGCTTTACAATTGGCAGCGTAATTCCGTAGATATCTGTTTCCTGAAACGCATCCGTGCCAATTGATGCTAGAGCCACCTGACCCGTGACCACCACCATTGGAATCGAATCCATGTGAGCAGTGGCAATACCTGTCACCAAGTTGGTTGCCCCAGGGCCAGATGTTGCAAAACAGACACCCACCTGTCCCGTAGCACGAGCATAGCCATCGGCGGCGTGTGACGCACCTTGCTCGTGTCTTACCAAGATGTGCTGAATACCACCTCTAGCTTCTGCCCGATATAATTCGTCGTAAATCGGCAGAATTGCACCACCTGGATAGCCAAAAATATGCTTTACACCGTGACGCATCAAGCTGTCAATCAAGGCATATGCACCTGTTTGGCGGTTGTTGCTCATTTGACGTGTTGCTTCTTTTTCCGAGATGCTTTGCGATCGCACTTGTAGACCTCTCACTATAAGTAACTGGTTTTTCTTAACTCTTGTATCTTTTGTATTTAATGAATGATGCCAAGTTGGGGGTTAATTCTTAAGTCTAATTCCTTCTATCAGTTCCTGTCGAGCGATCTCTCAAAGTTGGGCATTGGGGAGGAGGTGACTAGGGACTGGGTAAGACTTATTTCCAATTCCCATTTTGCATAAGCAACCAATAAGTCAGTATTTCAGCTGAAGACATTAGGTAATCGGTAATTAGCCAACTTCATTACTCCCTACCTTGCACAAACAACTAATAAGTCAGTATTTCAGCTGAAGACATCAGGACTCTGCTTAGAATAATCTGTGCGAATCGGCTGAATTTTGGTATAAGCAACAAACATTAAGTCGCCTAGTATACAAAAGAACAATTCCTAAATGCTAAGTTGTGTTACAAAGCATACAGAGCAGATAAAACATCCTTGACCAAGAGAATTGCTATCAGCTCCAGAAACAGCAATGAATGGCACCAGAAAATAAGCTCAATGCTGGAATATATCACAAAACCTTTATTTTTAATCCAATTTATCCCCCACGGCCATTGCTATCTCTGGAAGCCTGGGTTGGTATCGCTGCATATAGCCTCCGACTTACTGATAGCGCTGGCGTATTATTCAATACCTCTGATGCTGGTATATTTCGTTAAACAGCGTCGGGATATACCGTTTAACTGGATATTCCTGCTGTTCGGTGCCTTTATTGTTGCCTGCGGCACCGGACATTTGATAGAAGTGTGGACGTTATGGCACCCGGATTACTGGGTTTCGGGATTTGTGAAAGCGACAACAGCAGGAGTTTCCGTTTATACAGCTATGGAGCTAGTACCGTTAATTCCGCAAGCGCTCGCTCTCCCCAGTGCCGCACAACTAGAGGTAGCCAACCACAAACTACAAAGGGAAATCAATGAGCGCCAGCAGGCCGAGTCAAAAATCCGCTTTCAGGCGCGACTGTTGAATGCAGTGCAGCAGGCAGTAATTGCTACCGATATAGATGGAAGAATTACTTATTGGAACCGTTTTGCACAAACGCTTTACGGCTGGTCAGAAGCAGAGGTAATAGGTAGTAAAATCGCGGAAATTATCGCACCGCCCTGTGTGCGATCGCAAGCACTTGAGATTAGATCCAGCCTCCGCACTGGCGAAAGTTGGTCTGGAGAATTTTTGATGCAGCGCCGAGACGGTAGTACCTTCCCGGCAATGGTGACAGACTCGCCGATTTATAATGATAAAGGCGAATTGATTGGAATTATTGGCATTTCCACAGACATTACCTACCGCGTGCAGGCAGAAGAGGCATTGCGCGAAAGCGAACAACGCTACCGGACACTTGCCGAAAACAACACCGTGGGAGTCTGGCATCTTAGCGAAGATGGCTACACAATTTACATCAATCCCACAATGTGTTCCCTGCTGGAGATAGAGGAAGCGGGAGAACTGGCAGGCAAAACCTTCCACGACTTCTTCACCCCTGAAAGCCTGGAGAAAATGGCGAACAAACACAGCAAAAGCCTGCAAGGACAACCCTCCAGCTACGAAGTGGACATCATTGGGAAAAATGGTTGCCAGCGCACAACCGCCTTCTCTTGTACGCCCCTGTTCTCAGCAACTGGTCAATTGCAAAGTTTTATTGGAGCCTTCACTGATATTACTGAGCAAAAGTGGGCAGAAGCACAACTGCGACGGAATGTCTTTTATGACAGCCTCACAAACCTGCCTAATCGAGCTTTGTTGATGTCTCGTCTGAAAGATTTAATTGAGACTGCAAAGGGGCGTCCTGACTATCGATTCGCTGTACTATTTCTGGATTTGGATCGCTTCAAACTTGTGAACGACTGTTTGGGACACTTCCTGGGGGACCAACTGCTAAAAGCGGTTGCTCAACGGCTGCAAGAGTGTCTGCGCCCGATTGATACAGTGTCACGTTTTGGCGGGGATGAGTTTGCAATTCTCCAAGACAACATCCAAGATGTCAGCGAAGCCGTCCACCTTGCTGAGCAAATTCACTCGGCGCTAGCATCACCATTTTACCTGGATGGACATGAGGTATTCACCTCCGCCAGCATTGGCATTGCCATAAATAGAGCTGGGGTAAAAAAACTGACGATGCAAGCAGGATTGAGAACTTCAGAAGTGGTAGCGCAGCGGTACGAAGTACAGACCCAGTTAGAAAATAGCGGCGCGATACTTAAAAATTCCTCTAGTTCCTCTTCACTCAACCCTCAGCCCACCCTCTGGGAAGGCGAAGCGTCTACATTACTTAGCACTCCTCTGCTTAGAACTGAATACAATCAGCCAGAAGACTTTCTCCGGGATGCTGATATCGCCATGTACCGCGCTAAGGGAGAAGGTAAAGCGTGCCACGTTGTGTTTGACTCAACTATGCACGAGAGAGCGATCGCTCACTTGCAGCTGGAGACGGATCTGCGACGGGCAGTTGAGCAATTAGCACTCGATCAACAACTGAGTGACAGGCCAGATGCGTATCCTACCAACTGCCAATTCCAGCTTCACTACCAGCCAATTGTATTGCTCTCTACGGGTAGGCTCGCTGGTTTCGAGGCGTTGGCGCGCTGGATTCACCCGACACAAGGCATGATTTCTCCAGTCGAGTTCATCCCCATTGCCGAAGAAACTGGTCTAATTGTACCGCTTGGCTGGTGGATACTGCGCGAAGCCTGTCATCAGATGCGGGCATGGCAGCAGGCAAATGGCAATAGTTGCAACTCCCTAACTATCAGCGTTAATCTTTCCGGTAAACAGTTTCTGCAACCAGATTTAGTTGAGCAAATTGACCAAATTCTCAAGGATACTGGTTTGCAAGCAAGCTGTTTGAAGCTGGAAATTACTGAAAGCGTTCTGATCGAAAATGCGGAAGCTGCAACTGTTAGTTTAGAGCAACTGCGATCGCGTCAGATTGAACTATCCTTGGATGACTTCGGTACAGGATACTCTTCCTTGAGCTATCTGCACCGTTTTCCCATCAATACCTTGAAAATTGACCGTTCTTTCGTAAGTAGACTGAGGACATCCGGCAATAGCAGACAGGCAAGACTGCCTCTACAGATTGTCCAAACAATTGTCACGCTTGCCCATAATTTGGGAATGGATGTAGTCGCCGAGGGAATAGAAACTCCTCTTGAGTTAGAGCAATTGCGACTTCTTGGCTGCGAACATGGGCAAGGATATCTTTTCTCTAAGCCACTCAATGCCGCAGCAGCAGAAAAGTTCATTTATTTTAGATGAGGGGCTGGGGACTAGGGGCTGGGGACTAGGGACTGGGGACTAGGGACTAGGGACTGGGTTAGAGTCCTCCCAATCCCCAATCCCCAATCCCCAATCCCCAATCCCTAAATCGCATCTTTCAAAACATTGCGGGTATTTTGCCACGCCCAAATGCCCACTACACTAACAACGATACTCATTGCCAGGAGAACGCCTCGCAGACCAAATTTATCCGTCAGAGGGCCTGCGATCGCTAACGGCAAACTTAGAGCAATATTAACCACATTATTCTGAAACCCAAAAACTTTACCCCGCATCGATTCCGATGTTTGCTGGTGAATCAAAGTTTGCATCGGTACGCCGATTAAAGATGCCCCCAAACCCAAAAAAGCACTCAGCCCTAAACCCAGCCAAAGTCGATGTGTAAAGCTAAACACACCCAAAACAAACGCCATGCTGAGAAAACCAAACAATGGTAACGGTTTTTGGTGGAAGCGATCGCCCCAGTGTCCCAATATACCCGCACCTAACACCATCCCCACCCCAGCAGATGCCAACAGAAAGCCAAACTGTTCTGATTTCAGCCCCAGCTTCTCGGAAAGATCGATCGCCAGCACCGTTAACGCCGCAAACACCGAATACAAAATCACCAACTGGAACATTGCATTCCTAACCAGGCGGTTTTGCCACAGATAACGCAACCCCGCTTTCAAGTCGCTTATCGGATTAATTGCTGCCTGTGGATTGATAACCGCAGGATCTTTAATCTTAACGAACATACTAATAATCGCCGCTAACAGGTAGAATCCGCCAACCAAAAATTCTTGACTAGATTCTCCACCCAAACTTCTAGCCAAACTCAACACAGGTTCCCCGACAGCGAACCCCACAATCAAAGAACCCATCATCGTCGTGGTGAACAGCGCATTAGCCGTCATCAAATTTTCGCGCCGCACCATTAACGGAATAGCCGCCTGTTCTGCTGGGGCAAAAAATTGAGTTACCGCAGAACTCAAAAACGTAATTACCAACAAGATGCTAAACTTCTGTGGCAACAAGGGAATTAATATTGTCAAGCCAAAGCGCAGCAGATCTGAAGCAACCATAACTTTCTTCTTAGGAAAGCGATCCACAAACACGCCAGCAGCTGAGCCAAACAGAATCGCGGGTAGCGTAAAAGCGACCATCAGAGCTGATCGCATGGAATTTTCCATTTCGGGAGCGAACTGATATTCGCTCAGCAAAGCAATCAGCAAAACGAAGAATACTTTATCTGCTATTTGGGACAATATCTGCCCAACCCACAGCACCATAAAGGGTCGGTTCTTCAACAGAGCGTGAAATCCGCTCCCAGATGGAGGGGGGTCAGATGGAAACATAGCAATTGTTCAGGAGCTTCTTATCTACAACCCTAGTTTGCGCTCTAGAAGGTAAATTGTGCCACTCTAGTAGACACTTTTTGCTTAATTTAAAAAATTTCCCAGATCGGCGAAGCATTTGCCTAAGTTTATATGCTACATGGTGCGTGACACCTTCACGGCTGGCACAGCTCATTGGGTGGCACTGCATCTATAACAGTTGGAACTGAATTTAGCTGAAGTTCTTGCTTTATGTATAAATTCTTATTAATTTACCAATAATTGTCACTTCCTAAATTACGCAATCCTGCCCTTGACAAACTTCATGCTGTTTTAACTTTTCAATAAATACCTGAAGCCCGATCCTATGTTAAGTTAGTCACTGGGAATTTAATTCGGCTGAGCGAGTTTGTTGTCTTACATTGACAGGCATCTCTCCGAATCGAAGTCTCTACACCATCTGATGAAGTGAGATACTCCATGTCAATCTATGTAGGCAACCTATCCTACGATGTCACGCAAGAAGACCTCAGCCAAGTTTTTGCTGAATATGGAACTGTTAAGCGTGTTCAACTACCTACCGACCGAGAAACTGGTCGTCCACGCGGCTTTGGTTTCGTAGAAATGGAAACTGACGCTGAAGAAACTGCTGCTATTGAAGCTCTGGATGGAGCTGAGTGGATGGGCCGCGATCTAAAAGTCAACAAAGCCAAGCCTCGTGAAGATAGGGGGCCCTCCGGCGGTGGCAACCGCAGGCCTAGTGGTGGCTTCTCTCGCCGTTACTAAATCTTGAAATTAAGAATTTAACTCGGCTAGTCTCCCACACATTGGCGCTTCCACTGCTAAAGGCTCTCCTTGGATCTTCTCAGGATAAACATTTTGGCAGTGGATTTTTTCTTGACACACTATTAACCTTACCAACCAGATTATTATCTCTAAGTTGGAGAAGGAACTATCAACCTTCGTTAGTTTCCGGTTTGGTTTCTTGTTTAAATTAATATTAGAATCCGGTGCAAGACACGAAGTCTGCACCGGATTTTAATATTAGTCAGAACGCGGTGGTAGTTCAGAGGGTGAAAGCGAATCAGGATCGCTTAGTGAGGGGGAACCAGGGGCGGGTGATGCGGCGGCACCTGGAGCGGCACCTGGAGCGGCGGCACTCGGAGCGGTAGGTGAGGCGGCGGCACCAGGGGCAGGAGGAGGGGGAGATCCTGCACCAGTATCCCCAGCTGGCGCACCCGCAGCAGGGGGTGGAGCAATCGGTAGCGGTGGTGGAATGGGTGGAGCTGGGACTAACGTTGGTGCGGTTGAACCTTTAGCGCCTGGAGCCGGAATTAAAGGTGGAGGAGCTGGAGGAGGAGGCGGCTCAAAGGTTTCAATAGTAACTGAGCGACTAATTTGTTCGCCAGCAGCATTTGTTACTTGCAAGGTAAGAGTTTCGCTACCAGGTTTTTGGCTGATGGTGTAGGGGAGACTACCAGAAGTCGGGACGTTTCCAGGTGAGGGAAGCAGCTGCACTTTTATATCTTTGCCGCCTTCTACTTTCCAAGAAATTCTAAAGATTCCCCCAGGTTTGTTCTTATTAATTGGAACAAGATATTTCGCCAAAGCCTCTTGATTATTGATTTTAAATTCTACAATTTTGGAGGGCTGAGCTTGAATTTTAATAGCATCAGTTTTTTTGGTATCTGATGGTTCCTCTTGTCCGTTGTTGGGAATTACTGCGAGTTCAAAAATGTAGTCTCCAGGTTTACGGGCATCTGTAGGTACATTTTTGCATAAGAGTCCAACTTCGATGGAACAATATTTCTTCAAACCTACAGCAATCCCTTCGCTGAAGTTATAACGCTTCAAAACACTTGTGACTTCACCTTCAGGCGCTCGCCCGATTAGCTGTAATTCTTTAATTTGATCTCTGTTGATAATTCTCCAGTTGAGAAGGATTTTATCGTTGGGTGTGTTATTTGGCGGAACTGCTAATCTTTCTTGGTAGACAGGTAGGCTAGAGGAAAACTCGACAATTTTTGGAGGAGCTATAGGCTCGATTTTAATTACGTTAGTTTTTAAAATATTAGATGCTATATCTTTATTGTTCTTGGGAAATATTTTTAGTTCAAAAACATAGTCACCAGGTTTGCGGGCATCTGTACGCACATTTTTGCAGATTAGTATCTGCCGAATAGCGCAGAAGGACTTGAGCTGATCTGGGACTCCTCGACTGAAATCATAAGATATTGGTTCAATGGCAGCTGTACCATCAGGTGATTGACCAGTGATGGTTAGCGAGTTTAGTTGTTGCGGGTTGCGAATTTGCCAAGAGAGGCGGATAAAATCACCTTCAGCCGCTTGATAGAAATTGTCTTGAGAGCCGAATTCAATAACTTTTGGTGATGGCTTTGGCTTAAAGAATAGCAACCAAACGAGGAATGCGATCGCAGCGACAGTTCCCAACACAGTGAGCAACACCAGCAAAAACTGCCACCAAGGACGCGGCTCCCAATACAAAGTCCCCTGAGGCGCATCATTAATTAAAGGCAACTGCTGCGTATCTTCAATTTCAACGCCGAAGTTGATCAGCCGTCCTCCCCCATAGATTGGGCGACGCCACCACTTGAGCGGTTTTACCTTAATTTCCGCGGTAGCTAAGGAAAAAGGCGTTATCCGCAGCATAGTCGGCAGCACTGTGTAACTACACACATCCTCCTCATCTAAACTTTTAGCTCGTACAATGACTTCCCGCGATATGTTACCCGAATTGTTCAACCTAACCTCATACAGTCCGGCTAAACGCCGCACCTTGCCCACCAAGCTGCGAAATTCTACAGTCAGCAGGTAAGTCGGGAGAATTTGTAAGTACACCACATCCAGCAACACCAAGTCTGGATTGTTCGCAGAATATAGCCGCACAGTGGGAAAGTAAGTTCCCGCCACAGCGTCCATTGGCGGATTCAAAAATAGCAGGATGTCGCCCTTCTCTCCGGGGTTAAGGTCTAATGCAGTTGCAGTTGTTACTAATCCAGGTGAATTTAAACCCTCTGGATAGCGCACGGTATACCATTTTTCATTCAGCTCTGGACACGTCAGTCGAAAACGGTCTACTCGGTCGGAGCGATTATGTATGCTCACCGCGACTTGCAACAGCGCTCCAGGTTGCAGAAGGGCAGGTGCAGTAGAACTCGTAGGTGGTGAAAGACTGAAAGTAGGGTCGCTGACTCGGATAGCAGCCTCAACTGGCGGTAAAACCTGAAGCCGGCTGTTATGTCGAATCGGAGTATCTTCTGGGTAGTGCAGTGGCGCATCAACCACTAACAGGTAGTTGTAGGTGCTGGGTTTAGCCTCCAATGGCACCTGAAACTGAAATATAACCTCGCTAGTGGAGTTGGCACCCAAAGCCAGCCGCTCATGGGGATTAATACACCAGTTGCGGGGATAGGATACTTCATCGATAAAAATATCAATTAAGGCGCTCTGGTTGCCCTTGTTACTTACGGTGACGCACAGATCGAAGTTACTCCCGGCTACGAGGGCGTAATCTCCACTGGGATTGAGGATGACAGAGAGAGGATTACCAGGAGCCAAAGCCTGTTGGATAGTCTGCTGCTGGGTTCCTCGTTTGGCAGCAAGACGAATCCGGTAGCGTGCCTCGCCTGCAATTTGCATTTCTTGCACGAAGCCTTGATCTACCAACTCGTCCATAATAGCGATCGCATCCGACTGATTTGAGTCAATGCGCTCTGCTACCTCAGCCAAGCTGACATCTGATTTTTTTCGCATCATCCATTGGACAACCTGCCGCTGCTCGTCAGGCAGCGTCAGTATATCCACCATATTTAGACCGCCGGAGCCTTCCGGCTCTTGTCTCCCCGTCTCTGCCCCAGAAGGGTTCAAGTGCTGCCTCGTCATGTTACCCCCTCTACAAAAAAGTAGTGATGGGGGAGAAGGGGACTAGGGATTCCCAATTCCTAATTCCCAATCCCCCAATCCCTATTCCTGGTTCCCACACTGCGCGTTACGTTGTCGCTCCACACGATCTAATTTCACCTCTGTATCATCGCTTCCACTAGCCACTAAAATATATTTCCCTGTCTGCTTAATATCAACACTATTGATCTTTTCAGACTCCTTCAAAGACTGATCGATTTTTTTTCCTTTCGAGAATTGCGGATCGCGCTTACCTTCAGCCGTCAGATACCAAAGCATCACTTTTCCATCATCCCCGCCACTTGCCAAGTAGCAACCATTAGCGCTCAGAGCCACCGAACGAACTGGTTTGCCACCGTGACCATCAGACCATTCATCTAAAACCTCACAAAGCCCCTTATCGGCAAGGCATTGTTGCATATTCCACAAGGTAATGTAGCCTTGGTTATCAGCAGTTACCAAAAGATTAGGGTTATATTCAGCACTATCCAAGCTGACAATGTAATCTTCCTGACTACCTTTGCGGGGATAGGACACCCGCCCCCATTTGTCTTTTTCTAAGTTCCACACTACCAATTGGTTATACCGTCCGCCAATCATCAGGTTTTTACCTGCTTTCCCCACCAGCGCTAAAGAATTCACCACAAAGTCAAATTTCTTGCCCCGAAGAGGTTGATTGTTAGGCGTGCTAATGTTAGTGCGTTCCACATCCCACACCAGCACTAAGCCGCTACCGTGACCACTGAACAGATAGCGCGAGTCTTTCGAGAACTCTAAAGCCAAAACCCGGTCATCTTTTTGGTAGGAGAAAGAACTTATCGGGTTTCTCCCATTACCCAATACATCCCACAGTTTTATTTCCCCATTTTCCAATCCTGCCGCCATCAGATCGTTGTCTACAGGTTTATAACGAACAGTTCGCACCCCCTTTTCGTTTCTCCCAATTACTCCCAGTTGTTGGTTGATTAATGGATTGAAAAAGCCTGCACTCCCCCATCTAATCGTAGTTTGGTCATTAGAACCGCTGACAACTTGTTCGCCTACTCCATTGAATTGCACAGAAGTAACAGCTTCCTTGTGACCCCAAAATGGGTTTTTAGGGTTAAGCCAGGAGAGCCACCAGAGCAGGAATAATAATAAAAACCCGCCTACTAACTGCATCCAAATCGGTACAACAGGTAAAACACGCAATTTTACGATTTGAGTGTCGTTGCGTACATCTAATCTATCGTCCGACACCACAGCCTTGACTTCAAACAAAAATCTTTGCGGCAATATCCCCAACCAGCGCCGCCGCTTCTTATTAGCCACCAGCAACAACTCAGTTGTCTCACCCGGAGCTACTTGCGAACTTTCAGGAATCACCTCTAACTTAAAGGCACGCGGCTCTTCTGGGTGGACTTCAACACTCACCTGCTGAGTTAAATTGCTGGCGTTGTCGAATTGAATTTTATAAGTTGCAGCGTTCGATTTCCAGTTTTTAAGAAGCCGCCAATTGCGGGATTCGGGTATCTGATGTAAAGCTGGGGTACACAGGAAGTCCATAAACCCCCCAGGAGAAACTATTACCGCCCCTTGGATACTAGATGGGGGGCCGTTTACCTGTTGGCATTCGATGGTGAAAGGGTATGTTCCACTGGGAGCGAGTCCGGCGCTGGGTAATTGGCATAAGAAAATTGTCTCTGTTTTGGTGCCAGCAGGAACTAGCAATTTTCGGTCGGTTCCCTCTATCAACCAGCTGCGTTCTACACCTAAAAAATGCAGTACAACATTCGCGGGCGATTGACTGGGATTATAAACGCGGACTGGTATTTCTATCAGGTCTGTCGGATGAGTTTTAAATTCTCGAACTGGCAGCTCCAGCTGCATCGGTATAGAGCCAATTCCCTGCTCAACTGCCAGACGCAAAAGTTGTCTTTCTTCCTCCCGCAGTTCCAGGGAGAAAATGCGTACTGTGATGTTCATTTTGCCGACAAACCCTGGAACAGGTGTATCGGTAATAGTTACATAAAACTTTGTACTATCTCCTGGTGGTTTTTTAGCGCTTATTCCTGGTGAAAGGTTGTACCAGCGAGAACCTAAGTTACCATCGGTACCAGCGGCTAGAAGCTCTACTTGAAAAGTAGCAAATTGTTCGCTTTCATTGGTAACACTTACTTCAAAGGAAGCTGTGTTTCCTCCTGGCTTTAATCTGAGTACCTGTGTGGAGATACTTGCACTAATAAAACTCTTCGTCATAGTTTTTTGTTAGTAAGAAATGCCTAATAACTCAGGCAACTTGCCTGGATTGCTTATGATTAATTTAAAATTGGAGTTTGTCAAAAATAGCTTGCCTTTTAGAAACAGGCGTTTCCGGAGCGATCGCTACTACACTTCCTGCTTTTATTAACTGCGTCATTTGTCTTCGAGCTTGGGCAAAATGTAGAAGGTTAATTCCTAGTTCTTGGGCGGTACGAATGGTTTCTCGCGATAGGAGAAGCTTGTCATCTAATCCCCAAGCTGCTGACAGTTCGCCAATTACTAAAATGATTCCTCCCCCATAACCTATTTGAATTTGCTGATTATTTAATGTGGGTAGCGCTGCAAATAAGAAAGGCTTGGTGCGTAAGGGGTGATTTCGACTCAGGCGTTTGATATCTTCTAGAGGTGTCCCTAGTTGTTGGGTGATAGCCATGACACTTTCTATCAGGTTTATGGCATCTGTGGGAGCATCTACTAGCAGAATACCGCCTGTATCTAAATAATTCCTCAAAGCTTCAAATTCTTGTTGGTTCAGATAAAGAGAGCGCTTACCAGTTAGATAAAGTAAGTCATAATCTGAAATTTTAGAATCTGCTAAAGTTACTCGTCCAATTGTGTCTTCTCCCTGTAAACTTGGGTAAAGAGCAGCAACAGAATCTAGCAAATAGGAAAGATTAGTAAAACTGCGCTCGTCGGCGGGTTGCGATCGCATTATATGGGCAACTCGGACAACTGCTGCTGGACGCGATCGCGCAACTGTTCGGTAGCGCAAATCTAAACTATTAACTGTCGGAAAAAATACATCCTTGGGATTCTCTAATTGTTCCGCCTCTGGTTGCAGGAGAATTCGACACAATTCCACTTCCAAATCACTAGGCGGAGCCATTTTTTCGTCAATTCTAAAAGTTTCCCTTTCAAATTCACGCGACTCTTTCCGACGCAATTTCTCTGGGTCTACATAACTAACCACCAAATAAACCATTTGGGGATTTTGTGCCATCTCCCCCGACACCCGAAATTCAATTGGTTCGGGAACTACAATCGGATTTCCCATTAAATCTATGGCAATTCCCGGCTGAATTTGCAGCCAACGTCCATCCCGGAATTGCGGTGCTACATCTGCTGGTGCTGAAATCAAATGTACGCCTAAACCAGAGACAATTCCTGGCTGATTCAAGGACTGATAATGAATATTTTGGCGCTGTCGATGGTACTCATGCGATCGCCGCCAGCGGTCGGCGTTCATTAGTAGACCGTCAGTGACGTGTAAGCGCTCTAAGGGGTTGGTGGATGGTGGGGGAAACATAGTTGGTATGCTAATTGCTAATTGCTAATTGCTAATTGCTAATTGCTAATTGCTTTTTTATTACCATTAGCCATTAGAAATTAGCGATTAACCTGTTTCGATAGTAAGTTCGTAAGTACAGAAAGCTGGTTTTTCTTGTTCAATAATGTGGCGCACTAATCCTTCATCAATTTGTTCCGGTCGGTCAGGACGCAGACGTACAACAAAGTGATAGGGTCGTCCGCCACCAAGCATAGAATCTTCGCTAAGGTGTGTTTCTCCTAATACAAAACCTCTACCAAAGATTTCTTCAATACAAATATGTTTATCAGCTTCTTGGGGTATGTGGTCGTCTAAAGGTAAATCTGTGTAGAGATGCAAATAGTGGCGCAAGCCCCGTCTTGTCCCGCGCCAGCGGTAAAGTTCCACAGCTTGTCGAATTAGATAACGCTGCCGAGTCAGGCTCCAGCGGGGGTTCATGGGCCAAGCTACCCAGTGGGCGAGAAAAGGTAGCATCGCCGCAGGCGCAGTCAAGGGGTCTAGGTAAGCCCACAGAGCATCCATAGACTGCACTGCGGGTTCAAAAGTCTCCTCAAAAATTTTCAAGAAGCGACCAATAAAATCTACTTCTTGATAGAGTGCTGGCAAAAAATTCAGGTAGAGACTGCGGGGACGTATATAGAGGTTAAAGACGGCGGATTCAATTTGTTGCCTGCCACTACCTTCTTCTACGTAGTAAACATAAAGACGGCTCTGATAATCAACTACCAGGGTTTCATCTGTCGCCAAAGATTCATTATTTTCAAAGAAGTTGGCTGGAACTTGGAAGTATAAAACTGCATCCATCTGCTGACCGGGAGCAATTTCGTGTCCTTCCATACCGATGCGACACCATTGTGGCGGGAAGCCCTCAATTTGCAGGTTCACTTGTAAGTTACGCCTTCCCAAGTTTTCTAGCTGTACAACCATTTCACTTGGTTCTTTGGGATGCACAACCAGATCGCAACTGGTAAGCCTGCTATTTACGCCGCCACTCATCAATTGCGGACTATCAAAAGCATTTCCCACGGGCGCGATCGCTTGAGTGATCTGCATGGGGGTGAGTTGCAGGCGGAGAATTTTACTGTGGGAAGTGCTTTGAGTCATGGCCAGAACTGAGTAAGGGGGAGTGAGGGCTGAGTGAAACAGTAAAAGAGTTAGGAAGAAGTATGAATTTCGATTTTTCTACTTTTTCCTGTGTTGCTTTTAACTTTCCTTGTTCATACTCATTCCTCATTTCTGATACATTAATCCTCTTTGCACTATAAGTTGAAGTATTTACTGGATAATATTAACGACGTGACCGGAGCGCAGTCGATTATTCTGCCAAGAACAGACTAAACCGAGAGGGCCCGGATCGATGACTGGGTTTTGGGGTAATGTTCGCAGCCAAGTTTGTTCCTGCTTACGCAACTCAAACAGCTGGACAACACCTAAATAACGCACACCGGGGATTTGCTGGAATAAGGTGAC
Source organism: Trichocoleus sp. FACHB-6 (assembly GCF_014695815.1). NCBI lineage: Bacteria > Bacillati > Cyanobacteriota > Cyanophyceae > Leptolyngbyales > Trichocoleusaceae > Trichocoleus > Trichocoleus sp. FACHB-6. Next base: position 63,815 of record NZ_JACJOY010000121.1, on the reverse strand, counting down.
AATATCTGAAGGATAGACGGGACGACCGAAAGGCCAGCCTGTGCCATCCATGCCTCCGGTAAGTGGATTTAAAAAGCGGTACAAAGCGATCCGCAATTTTAAGAGAATGTCTTCTTGGGCGCGGGGATTTTTGTATTCTGGCTCTAGTGCCACTTCGGTTTGAACTGCGACTCCGACATATTCGGGTGCTTGCAGTTGTACGTGAACTCCTAGTAGTCGGCGTTCGTCCAGGTAAGCGTGAATTTGTTCTTTGAGTTGGGGAGTCAGGGAAAGTAAATCCGGGGGAATGCCAACGCCTTGCGCGATCGCATCTGTATTTGCTTGCGGCACCAGCAGCATCCGTACTGTCCCGGCTTGTTCGCTGGTACTTGGTGGCAAGCACAGGGTGCGGGCAACGGCACCGCCACCAGCTTGTAGCGTCAGTACCTCGAAGTCTTCTGGGGTGACGGCGCGATCGCGAGTCCGGAGCATTGCAGGCACTCTGATTACCGCATCTTCTAAAGATTCGGCATCGGCTCCGTTACGGGCTGGTGTATGATTTATTACTCTGGCAACGTAGGGAAGCGCTGACTTGGGTACGGTAATTGTCCCCCGTTGGACATTTCCTTTGCGACCGCCGCCTGTGCGGTATGCAACCATGCGAATCACGGAACCTTTGGGAGGTACTGCGCCATATTGACGTTCTAGCGATCGCACGTCTGCGGGGATTGGGGTTTGGGCATTCAGCATTGGGGATTGGGAATTGATCGCAGCACGTCCCCAGTCTCCAGCCGTCTGCGTTCTAGCACGCAACTGCGTCTGCTGCTGGAGGTGGGCTGGCTCTCGAATCAAGGGGCCAAACTGAACCAACCCGGTACGCGAATCGATGGTGTAGTGCAGATCCTGGGAACCAGATTCGGCAAAATCACTTACCTCTGTCCAAGCTTGAGGTAATGCTCCCGGCGGACTCACCAAAATGTATTCATCTTCCCGGCGAGTCAAGATGGGAACCCCCTGCAATTGGAAAGTTTGACCGGGCGAACCGTCACTTTCTCCCAGAAGTTCATTTCTAATTATCTCACTTTGAGAAGCGCCCACGCTGCCGCCAATTGCTCTGGCAGACAAACCCACAATTCGGGGGGAATTACTGTAATCTGGTTGCGTGGTGTCTATATGACTGTATACGCAACGCAGCCACCGCCCCTGATAGGTGAGGAAGTGGGACACGGGCCAGCGCTGAGGCATATGCAGGACTACATCTGCGCTTTGGATGGGATTGCTGCCAGTGCGATCGATTTCGCTAAAACTGAATCCTTTGGTGCTATCATCTGATTCCTGCAACAGAACCTGCTGCCAATAAGCACCATTCCAAGCTTCCCAGCGACGGGGAGGAGCCTCCGGGTTAATGCCAGTAGAGGTAGCTGCTTCGCCTTTGAATTTGAGTGCTAGAACATTACCTTCGCACTCGTCCTCTGGGTTGAACACCAGATAAAAGCAATTTCCCGGCTTGGGTTGGTCGTCAAAGATGGAGAGATTTGTACCCGCCCATTCGCCATTAGGTCGGAATGTCCAGAGATTCGTGAAGCGATCGCGCAACATCTGGGGTGTATCTTCTACACTCTGCGCCGTCAGAAAGTGGCGGATGTTAGGCTTACCAATCACCAACGGACGATCGGTGCTGAAAACAATCGCCGGATCGGTTTCTGTCCGCAATGTTGCCAACTCCACCCCAGATGGAATAGTGTACGGCTCGGGCAATGCAGCACTTAGATAAAAAGTCAAGTCTGTCTGAGCTGGAACCGGAGCTTGCAGGCGAACCCCTAATAACTCTAGAAAAGCAACATAGTTGCGACGGGGAACCTGATTAAACCGCAGCAACATTTGGTCAGTCAGCCAGGCAAATAGCTCAATCAGCGTGATTCCAGGGTCGCTGGGGTTGTAATTCGTCCACTCCGGACAGTAGCGAGGAATCCGCAGAATGCACTCATCTACTAAATCTTTGAATGTCCGATCGTCTAAATCGGACTTCGGTAACTTGGGTAAAAAATCAAAATCCATTATTAATAGGTAATAGGTAATTGCTAAAAGTTAAGAGGCGAGGAATTAACACTTAAGAGTTATTAATTCAAAACTGCTCATCTCCTAACTATCATTTCCCCCGTTCAGGTAGAAAGGATAAACCAAGCTCCCACGATCGTAACTGCCCTTAGCGTGGTACTCAATAATGATATCCACGCGGCCGCGAATCGGATCGGGTTCAGTACGCACCACATCCAGAACTATGCGAGGCTCCCACATTTCCAGAGCTTCCTGTACGTGAAGACGTAATAGCAGTAGGGTTTGGGTGTTCATGGGCGCAAAGACCATTTCCGACAGACGCGATCCAAAATTAGGTCGGTATACCCTTTCACCTATCTGAGTTTGCAGGATAATCCGAATCGACTCTTCGATGTTGCGCTCTGCCGAACTGAGTTGAAGCCCTCCCTGTACGTTCACCCGTAGTGGGAAAGACCACCCCGTACCCAGGTGGCTGCGCTGCTTATCAGTTCCTTCTGGCATACAAGTGACTTTTTGCCTAGTATCGCAGCCACTTTACTCTAGCTGCTCTTTCCAAGAGTATTCGCCAAAAGTCGAGTTACTCTTAACAACGCTTCAGAATTACTAAGTTGTAGGTTGAGTCATTGGAACGAAACCCAGGACTGTGTTCGGTTTCGTTCCTTAAAAGGAGAAGTCAATACTTGGAAGAGAACAAATCGCAATTAGCAATTAGGGGATAACTAATACGGTGGCTCCGGTGGCGATAACAGGTAAAGAAATGGGAACTGGAACGGGGGCGGGGGGAGTCACTCCCACAGCCATAGTACCCATATGAGCTACTGGACGACCGCAAGCCAGGACGGTGACAGAACAAGGCATAGCTAGAACGCCAGTGGCTATTGTCGGGCCGACGACGGCATCTCCCATACAAGCTATAGGTCGTCCCATAACTAGCACGGTTGGTGCGCCGGGGCCAATAATGGGACTACCGCCAGCGACATCACCGATTACTGCTACTGGTAACATGGCAATCTTCCTTCTGCTAATGGGGCTAATTGCTATTTGGTCGATTGTGGGGCAATTTTTTATGATTAGCCATTAGCCATTAGTAGCGATTAATAGGGATTAGTAGCGATCGCTCACCATATCACACCATATCAACAGTTCAGTCGAATCAAAGGCGCTGTCATGCTAGCTGTGGCAGCTGCCATAATCGCCACCGCCGCACCCGCTTGCAGACTCAGCGCCGCCGCAGACTGCACACTCACAGCCGCACCAGACTGCGCCGACAAAGCACCGCCAGATTGCAGCGACAAAGCCGCACCAGATTTCATAGTGGCAGCACCCCCAGACTTCAAGTCTAAAACTCCGCCTGCTTGAGCGCTTAACTTGGCTGCGGTTTGAAATTCTATGCCAGCAGGTGCCAGTTTTATAGTGCTAGGGCCTGATTGCAGCAAAATCTCCATTGGTGCGGAAATACTAATTTTTTGCACCGCCTCCATTTTGATACTATTGGTCATGTCATTCATCAGCACCTTCTGACCGCCGCTGGTTGTGATATCTAACTTCTTACCTTGATCGTCTATGAGTATCTTGTGACCGCCCTTAGTCTTAATTTCGATCTTCTTATTCTGATCGTCTAGGCGCACATAATGACCGTCAGTGGTTTTAATTTCCACAAATTTGTCGCTGTCATTCATGTGTAATTTATGACCGCCTATAGTCTCGACATAGACACCAGCTTTGCTGCTGTCTTTATCCTCTTCCACAAACTGCATTTTATGCCCAACACGGGTTTTAATCGTCCGTAAGCGTACCTTGCCGTCACCTGAGATACTGTTATCCACTGTTTCCGGCGGCGCATCCTTACCGTTCCAAACCCCACCAATCACATAAGGGCGATGGATGTCGCCGTGTTCAAAAGCTACCAGCACCTCGTCGTTAATCTCCGGCAGACAGTCAAAGCCGCGAGTGGTTCCTGCTCCGACCCCCACTACTCTCGCCCAGTTGCTTTCGTGGGCGCTGGCATTATCTTCTGGAGTTAGGGTAGGAAACTTTACCCTTACCCGGCCCCATTTTTTCGGGTCTTTGTTATTAGTAACAATCCCTACTAACATAGTTTGTCCCGGTCGCAGGCGAGTTTGCGGGGATAGAGTTGTCAGCAAATCTCCTCCCCGCAAACCTCTGACACTAAACTCCGTACTGTAATAGCGGTCTTGATAGTTTTGACGAGTTTCGGTGACGTAATATTTGCCGCTATACTTTCCCATACCTGATAGTTCTACTACCCGTCCCGGTCGAATTCGCGGATCTCCCTCAGCTTTTGCATCAGCATAGACAAATTCTCCGCTAAGCTCGTTATACAGGGCTTGAGCTATTTTATCGGCTTCCTTCTGGCTGTAGACGGCTTGATCTACCACAATCATTTTCGGTGCCTGATTCTCTAGCCCAAATTTAGTGCTAGTCGTTTTACCTTTGCCGTGTTCGGTATCAGTAATTACTACATCTGATTGACTATTTTTACTCGATGTAATTGCTGTTTTGTTTTTGTAATCCCAACCCCTCACTTCTACAGCACTTACCTGTTCGGCACTGGTGACTCGCACCTGAAAACTATGTATTTCTTGCAACCACTTAAGGTTTAAAGTATCGCCTGCTACAGGTTTGCGAAAATGCAGCTTACTATCTTGCACAAATAATTCAAAGCCATGCCGCGCCGCCCTTTCCCGCAGAAATTCCATGTTGGTTTGATTTTCTTGGAAAACATAGCCGACCGGATCGCCAAAACCATAAGGCCCGCCGCTCTCATCAATTGTGCCAGCGGTCATCCCGACTTCACCGATAATCTGCCGCACAATGTCAGTATCAGTCATGTTTTGGAAAGAACGGTTATAGCGTCCCCGGTGCAGGCGGTGGGATACGTCGTAACCGCGAATGATAACTGGTGCCTGAGATTGACTAGAAAAGTGAGTTTCGATCCCGGTGATTTCCCCTTTGAGAATATCGCCTCGCTGTGCCTCATCAAAGTCCAAATCTTCTGTGGTGCTGGAGGCTAAACCGAGCTGGACAGATTTACCAATTGTAAAGAGATTGTCGTACTTCCAAAGCTGCTCGGAGTCGCTACCTGGAAAGTAGTCATTGCGGACAACTAAAGTAAACATTGCCGGGAGATGGAGGCTTTCTTCGACGGAGATTTGAAGAATATCCTCTGCCAATCCCGCCGGAGCATCCTGTCCGTCAATTTTGATTAGGGGACGAGATATGTAACGGATGGTATTTTGTGGCATTTGTATACAAAGTGTAAATAATTTTTGATTTTAAATTTTTGATTCTGGATTTAAGGCTGAAGGGGAATTTTTTGATGTTGGTATTTGAACCTTCGGGGCGATATGAACTATTGTGGCTTAACCCGCACAGACATCAATCTAAAATCTCAAATTCAAAAAACGAGCTGACAGCCAGCTTAAAAGAGTCTCTACGTCCTCGCCAATCCTCCAAAGGTCGAATCCAAAGCTTTTTTTTGTGGTTCCGGATTAAGCGATCGCTTAATCCCGGCAAATATAAGCCCACAGGCTAGAAGCCTCGATACTCAAAGAACAAAGCCTAGCAACGCAACGGCTAATACTATCAAGCCGTTGCGTTGGCTGGCTTTGTTTGTTGAGCCGCGACTTTAGTCGTCGGACATTTTTACTACAAAAACGTTATCTTCGATACTCATCTCCGCAGTCACCGATCGCCTGATACAAATCCCGCGACTGTCCTAAGACAGCATCAATTTGCTGATAATCTGAGTTATCTAACATTAAATTAAATACTCTGGCGTTGTCTTCTAAATGTTGCGACACGCTTAACCGTGCGCCGACAATTACACCTGCGACTGCTGGCTGATCTAGAATGTAACGAACCGCCACATTAGCAATACTCACAGCGTGTTTTTGGGCAATTTGCTGGAGAGTTGAAAGTAGTTCTTGAAATAAACTCCAACCACCCCACCCATCTACCATGTTTTTATATTTCCTCAAACTAGCCGTGTTCAGTTCTCCGCCGCGCGGTTCCGGTTTTCCCAAATATTTTTCTGACAACAAGCCGCCGCAGAGCGTACCGTAAGCAAATAGTTTGATATTGTTTTCTTGGCAAAACTGCACCATATTTACTAAAGGACGGCGGTCAATTAGGGAAAACTGCACTTGATTGGAAACGATTTTGATTCCTGCATCAGTAATAATTTTTAGGTGTTTCGTATCAAAGTTTGTTAAAGCCAGGTGCTTAATTTTACCTTCTTCTTGAAGTTGGGTCATGTACTTGAGCGCTTCCAAGTAGTTTTCATCGCGGTAATCCCACCAGTGAAACTGCATCAAGTCTAAGGAATCAACTCCCATTCTTCTTAGGGAAATATTAATGTTATCTTCTACCAACTTGCGCGTCATTTTAGTTGGTCTTGGCACCCATTTTGTGAAAGCTTGCAAGTTAGATAGCGCCTCGTTTCCACGGGTTTCTACCAATTGCCGCCGGAACTCGCCAATAAAGTCTTCTGCGGGGCCGTAATGGTCTGCCAAATCCCACGTTGTGAAGCCTGCATCTATGTAATCAAACATACTTTGGATGGCGGCTTTTGAGTTAATTCGTCCGTGAGCGCCGGACACTTGCCACATTCCATTCAGTACGCGGCAAATATTCAAATCTGGGGTAAATTGCAATCTGCTTGATTCGGGTAAGTTCATGTTGACGCTTTGTTATGTATAGATAAAATTATTGCTTATAGTGCCAGAATTTGGATGCGATACACAAATTTAACCTCTCCCAAAACCCATCTCATACAAGGATAAAGGCTTTCTCAAGTTCCTGGTTTTGAAATTTAAATACAGATAAACACTGATAAATTATCTGCGTTTATTTGTGGTAATTACTCTAAAAACTTGCTCTTCAGGTTTGCACGGAAAATTCTTCTGGATCGATGTCCCAATTGATCCAGCGAATCGCTACACGAGCCGATGTAATATCCGGTGGAACTCGTATAGCATGGATGAAACTTGTGCTAGGACAGGTCATTTTCAGCAAATGAATTGGCTCTTTTTGAGGAGCATCATCATCAAAATCATCAGGCTCGAAACCATCAATATCAGCATCAAGTTTTAGCAAAGTGTATTCTTGCCAAGAATCTAATTCAGTTGCTTGTAATTCTTGACAGATTCGTGCATAGCCAATCCCCTGAATTAATACTCGACGCAGTTCCGCGTTGTCTTCTTCTAAAAGCCATTGCGCTTGCCATTGATGGGGATGCAGTTTGCCATATTTTTCAGGTAGTTTCACACCGTGATAGTAATATCCCGTATGCCATCCATCGGCAAACTGAATCGCGGGTTCACCTTCGGCGTGGAGGCGATCTTCGTTGTCGAGCAAGAGTTTAGTAGGGCGATCGCATACAATACAAACCTTCTCAAACGGGAAAATTAAACCACAATGCTCGAAAAGCTGGTTCAGACAGTCAAATGCTTCCCGTGTCTTTTGGTCGAGAGTGACACCTAACGAAGAAACATAAAATTCAGTTGCGTAGATTTGCTTAAAAAGCTCGGTGGGGGTTACTGGGTAAATATCATCTGCATCAAAAGAGCTGGAATCAGCTCCTAGAAGTTCTGGAGAGTTATTAATTAATTCATCCAGCTCCCACCATGCTTCTTTATCTCCTGCTGTCGGCTCTAGTGCTATGTGATCTGACGCTATTGTATTTTGAATATGCTTCCACAGCGCTTGACACGGAAGTCCTTCCAAAATTCCCTGGAGCGGCTTTGATAGTGACTCTCCCCACACGATAAGGGATTTCAGCTTCCCAAATGTTTGTTCTTCTTGTGTATTGTCTAGTTTGAGCAAGTTGAATAGTTGAGTACACCCTGCGTATGGACTCCGGAAAAAAAGAACTTCTGGTTCTTCTTTGCCAATCGTTGCATAGGCAGATATGATAGCATTTTTGGCTTTTTGAAAGTCGATCGGCTTCGTTAACAAAGTGCGCCACTTCTGTTGAAGCGAGCGCAACAAACTTCGATTGGAAATTGGATTGACTTGAAGATACAGTTGGGTGAGGTTGATTAACCCAGAAAGCGGACTCAAGTCGGTAATTTGATTGCCACCGAGATACAGTTGGGTGAGGTTGATTAACCCAGAAAGCCCACTCAAGCCGGTAATTTGATTGTTGTAGAGATACAGTTGGGTGAGGTTGGTTAACTCAGAAAGCCAACTCAAGTCATTAATTTGATTGGTGTGGAGATTCAGGTGGCTGAGGTTGATTAACCCAGAAAGCCCACTCAAGTCCGTAATTCTATTGCTATTGAGATTCAGATTGGTGAGGCTGATTAACTCAGTCAGGGGACTTAAGCTTGTAACTTGATTGACATAAAGGTACAGGCGGGTGAGGTTGGTCAACCCAGAAAGCGGACTTAAATCAGTAATTCTATTATTACTAAAATTTATCAGGGCAAGATTGCTTAACCCAGAAATCGGACTTAAGTCAGTAATTCTATTATTACTAAGACTTAGGTAGGCGAGATTGCTTAATTCAGCAAGCGGACTTAAGTCGTTAATTTTATTATCACTGAGATTTAGTTGAGTAAGGTTAGTTAACCTAGACAGGGGTCTCAAGTCAGTAATTTGAGTTTTATTTAAATACAAGAGAGTGAGGTTGATCAAGCCAGAAAGCGGATTCAAGTCACTGATTTGATTGTTGTAGAGATTCAGTTGGGTGAGGTTGATTAACCCAGAAAGTGGACTCAAGTCGCTAATTTGATTGCGACTGATATCCAGCTTAGTGTAGTTTGAAAGTATCCGATCAGCTTCATAGCAGTCAGAAGTGCCAGCTTTATGCAACAGCACCTCAACCGTATGCCTTGCTGCTGGAGAGAGGCTATCTTTGTGCAAACACCAGTCAGCAAAGCTGTTAAAAGTTGTGGTTTTTATTTGCTGTGGTTCAGACATTTATCACCTCTTAACTGAGATTTGTGTTTCTTAGTTATGTATCAGTAACCAGCAACTCTTTAAGATTGCCAGCCTTTTTCAGCTTGTTCTAACACGTAAGCAGAAACAGCTTGGATTTCTTGTTCGCTTAAGCGGTCTTTGTATGCCGACATATTGTTTTTGCCGTTGGCGACGATGGATGCGATCGCATCCGTTGAATCATATCCATTTCGTTTTAAAGCTTTTAGTTGCAGATTTTTTCCCCGTCTAATAATATTGCTGCCATTGATATGACAACCAGCACATTCGACGCTGAAAATTTTCGCACCATTAGCTGTATCTGCCGCTAAAGCATTTGGAATAAATGCAATGGTCAGCATTATTACGATCAGCATTGCGATTTTCACTAACTTATTCAACATTATTCCCCTAATCTTTAGCTAAATTAAACTACTTTTAATTATCCGTGCTTTCTCCATCAGATGATTCACTATCTTCCATCGCTTCCTGAAGAAATAGCATTGCCAATCTGTTGTATGTGCCAGCACCAATAAACTGCGGGTAAGTGTGAGAACGGCTATATACCCATACCACATCTTCACCATCAAGAATTCGGATATCTTGAAACAAACTTTTGCATTTTGGTTGAAGAGACTTAGCAGTATTCAATGCGTCCGTCCATCTTTCAAACTCTTGGGAGAATCCAGGGGTTATTACTCTAAACATAACTTTCTGCTGCTTGGCTTTCTTAGTTTGTCATTTCTCAAAGTGACTCAAAGGAAGCCGAAAATCCCCCCAGGCTTAAACTCTCGTCTTGGAAGGCTTCCGCGTCCCCCACGTCTTCAACGTGGTATTCCATGAAACGCTTGCCATCGGGCATTTTTTTGGAAGAAATACAAGTATTTTGATACTTGTCTGCGATCGCTTTAAATTCATTTCCATGTCTTTTCCAGTCATCGCCTGAACAGGTGACGGTTAGCAGCCACATAATTTAATCTCCATTAATATTGTTCTGATTGCAGTACACCCTGTAGATGTGGAAGGGTATTTTACTGTTGAGGTGCAATTACTTTGGCGCTGTTAGTGGAGTTATCCCAGACAATCCAAGCCAACTTATTGTCTAAATTATCTGAACTATTTGTGACCTTAAAATATATCTTTTCTCCGTTCCTAGGTTCAACCGCAAAGTCGGCTTTTTCAGCGTAGACTACTTTAAAGCCTTTGTCTCTAAGACAATACATTGCCCACGCTTTTAGCGAGTGTTTTTCTGCCTCAAATTTTATCGGAGGCTTGGTAAATATTTCCTCGATTACCTTAAATAGCTGCTGCACTGGTTTAACTCCCATCAGGCACTTTTCTTATCATCAGCGACAAAGGTAAGACTTTCAAGCTTAAATTTATTCTGGATCGCAGCGGATCTCGACGAGAAACCCATCTGGATCGTAGAAGTAAATGCCTCGTCCGGTAGGGCGACTAACCGGGCCATGATCGATCTGCACTTGATTTTGCTTTAGCACTTCGACGGCGCGGTCGAACAATTGCGGATCGATGTCAAAGGCAAGGTGATTGGCGCGGGTAAAGGCGCGATGGGGGTTTTCGTCTGGCGGTGACAGTTCCGGTTCCCAAAACAGATCGAGGACGGTGCCATCTGGGGTGACGAAGTTGGTCACTTTTCCATCTGTCACAAGCGATCGCAATGTTGCGGGAACTTCTTCGCCTGTCAGTTCGTGTAAACCAAGTATAGCTCCGTAGAAGTGACGGGAAGCTTGCATATCTTGAACGTTCAAGGCTATGTGGTGTACCCGACGCAGATTACCTGGGGTAAGAGCAATATTCTGAGATTGAGGGCTAGAAAGCATGGTAGTAATCGCAACCTTTCATTACTTAAGATAGAAGCTAGAGTTTTATCTTTAATTCTATTATTTTAAATTAAAAATTAATTATGCAGTTTGATTATTCTCTAGATTTTAAAAATATCAATTTTCGCTGCTCCCCTGAACTTTATCGAGTTGGCAAGGGGGAACAGGGAGTGCTTTTGGTGGAGCCATACAAATCTGAAATCCTTCCCCATTGGCGTTTTAAAACTCCGGATATAGCTAGGGAGTCTAGCGAAAAAATCTACCAAATGTTTCTGGATTATCTGGAGCAGGATGATTTTATTGGGGCGGATATGGCGCGGAAGTTTTTACAAATGGGTTATACGCGATCGCGTCGCTATGCCAATCATAAAAGCGGTAAAAAATATAAGTCAAATCCTCAAAAAGAAGATTCTAAAGAAGCCCAGCTTGAAGCCAGAAAAGATATTTTACCAAACGAAGTAGACCCGGTGAAAGCTGAATCTGCGGCAATATTCAAAGAAAAATGGCTGCAAGCCAAGACAAATGAGAAGTATTTACAGCTTTTAGCAAAGCATAAACAGATGTACGAGCAAGGATGAAATAAAAATAAACCCCAGCGAATAGAATTCGCAACCGCACCAACCAAGTCCGCCTGCGCGGATAGAGACTCGTGTCTCTACAAATAGATTTAACACCTGTGTATGCAGGTTTTTTTGCTTAGAGGGTAATTCTAGTTTCCCCAAGGTAAAAGTTAATCCTTTATGTCAGTTCAAATATTGACACACAATCAACCGAACTTTTTCGGAAACGTTTTCTACATTGGTGTAGTACACAATTAGTTTAGCAACAACAATCAAAATGCGTATTCATCGTCAATCAATGCTATTTGTCAGCTTATCTCTGACAACCTTGGGAACAATTACTTCTGCTAATCACGTCATAGCTTTATCCCAATCTTCCGCGTCAAGCCAAACAGTCACAACATCACAGAACATCCTAGCCCAATCAACGCAACTTTCCCCTAAGTGTGTCTACGACACTAGAAAAACAGTGCAAACTGTGAAAAGTCAAAAGGGGAGAGTGACTCTGATTGCTAACAATTATGTAATTGTTACTGAAGGCGTTAATGGAACAAGATTTGTTACTTGCAATCTTCCCGATGCTTTCAAAACAGAGGGAAAAGCAATCGTATTCAGCGGTGAAGTAAAAGAAATCTATCCTAATGAACGTTTGGTGGCTACACCGTTTAAAATTACAGCGATCGCATCCAGCACCCCAACCCCAACGCCAACTCAGTCTATTCAAAGCTTACCCAATGGTGACTACAGATTTTGTAGCAAGTCGCCTTCAGCGGACACAGGTAACGGAGATACAGGCTATTGTTATGTATTCAATAAAAGAGGAAATCGCCTAGTCGGAGACTTTTACGATTCCAGGTCTTTGGGCGAAGTAAGCGCCTGTGTTAGTGGTACGCTCAACAATAAAACTGTTCGCGGCGAATCTGTAGAATTGGTAGGAGATATTGGGAACCGCAATATCCCGCCAAATTCACGAGGAAATAGACTGGTTAATTGGGATAGCCAAGGTTATTTGAAAGTTGCGAGAGCCACTCAAATTGGCAGGAATGCTACCACCGGGAGTAGAAAAATTCGCTATCGCGATGCTGTACTCAAATTAGATGGTTTTTATCGCTATAGCCAATCAGCAAAAGGCGCACCTACCAACTGTATTAACCGCTAATATAGGTTACTTGTAAAAGTAAGCGATTGAGAATGCGATCTCTGTAGGTTGAAACTTACAACAAAACCCTACCATTTTAAGCAATGGTAGGGTTTTGTTGGTTCAACCCCACCTAAACTTTTATTTTTTGATAAACAAAAAGGAGGTACCGCAGCACAGGTAGCCTCCTTTTTATTTACTTAATCTGGTCAGCAGCGATCGCTTATCCTTGAGGTGGTAGCAAAACCATATCAACGACATGGATAACGCCATTGTCAGCTTCGATATCCGGTGTCACAACCATCGCAGCATTTACCTTGACTCCGCTAGAAGCATCAATGGTGAGGTCTGAACCTTGAACGGTTGTAGCTTTATCCAGATTGACCACATCAGAAGACATCACTTTGCCTGGGACAACGTGATAGGTCAGAATTTTGGTCAGTTCAGGAATATTCGCCAGCAGAGAATCTACTGTTCCGGCGGGAAGCTTGGCGAATGCCGCATCGGTTGGTGCGAAGACTGTGAACGGCCCGGGCCCCTTGAGGGTGTCTACTAAGCCCGCAGCCTGGACAGCAGCTACTAGGGTCTTGAAATTTCCAGCGCTAACGGCGGTATCTACAATGTCAGCCATTTGTTGCACCTAATCTCTAAAAACGTTTCTTTAACAAATGTAAAGGACTTTTAAGTTTTATGATGTCGTCCAAATTACATTGAACCAAAACTCGCTCCCCTCCACAGGACAAGGTTGTGAGTCGAATAAGTATGTCCTTAGAGAGAAGACAATAGCTGACAATTGTTGTTTTTGTTACACTAGCGCTGGCATAAGTATGCTATCAATGACGTGGATAACGCCGTTGTCGGCGAGGATATCTGTTTGGAGAACCTTAGCATCATTGACTTTGAAGCCACCGTCGATTTTATCAATTCCGACAATGCCGCCCTCAACTGTTTCAGCGGAATCTAGTTCAACCAAGTTGTCGGTTCTGACATCGCCAAACAGGACGTGATAAGTCAGAATTTTCTTGAGTTTGGGGATGTCTTCCATCCAAGAAGTGATGGTGTCAGAGGGAATCTTGGCAAAAGCTTCATCGGTGGGTGCGAAGATGGTGAAGGGGCCAGGACTTTTGAGAATATCTAATAAACCAGCAGCTTCAACAGCACTCAGCAGGGTTGTGAAAGATTCGGCGTTGGCGGCAGTTTCTAGAAGGTCAGCCATGTGTTTTGATGATTTCTAAGTATGTATCCTGTTTAGGGATACAGGTTAGAAGAGCAAGAGCGCATCTTTCTGGAGTTGCAAGTGAGATTAAATTGGTAGCGATTGCAACTACAACCGCATCCTAGAAGGGTGGAACCGCGTAAATTTTGTTTGTTTGTCGCGATTTTATACCGCTTTTCAGTTGGGTGGAATATATCGCGGTTGTTTTGTTTTCGCCACGTTGGTAGGGACATGGCAATGCCATGTCCCTAGAGATGTATCGCACCCGATGGAGAATTGCTTTAGTAGTCGGCGCAATAACTCAACTACTCGAACGAATACCGCGCTGCTGGAGTTGCTGAATAAAGAAGTCTTCCAGGGAGGGACGAGAGAGGTTCATGGCAATTAGCTGGGCGTTCATGATGCGGAGGCTAGCGAGAAACTCTTGGGGTTCGCCTTTTAAATGACCGTACCAACCGTCATGGTCAAATTCTAGATCGGGTATCCAGCGTTTGAGTATATCCAGGTTGCCGCCTTTGCCTTTGACATGGTAGGCTTCGGCTGTACCGAGGAGGTCGTTGAGGGAACCGCCGCAAATTAATTCGCCTTGGGCAAGGATGGCGACGCGATCGCATATTTGCTCGACTTCCGCCAAAATGTGACTATTGAAGAAAATTGTCTTGCCTTGCTCTTTGAGAGATAGAATAATCTCTCGCATCTGGTAACGCCCCATCGGGTCGAGTCCAGACATCGGCTCATCTAAAAATACCAGTTCTGGGTCGTTGATTAATGCCTGAGCCATGCCAACTCGTTGTAGCATCCCTTTAGAATACTGACGCATCTGCTTTTTCCGGGCGGAGGCTTGGGCTAAACCAACTAAGTCTAGCAGTTGGGGGATGCGCTGACGTTGGACTGAGGCGGGGATTTGAAATAACCCGGCGGCAAACTGCAAAAACTCCCAACCTGTGAGAAAATCGTAAAAATAGGCGTTTTCTGGGAGATACCCGATGCGCTGCTTAACGATGCGATCGCCTACAGGTTTTCCCAACAAGAATCCCCGCCCAGAAGTCGGGCGCACAATGCCCAGCAGCGTCTTCAACAGGGTAGTTTTTCCGGCACCATTTGGCCCTAGCAAGCCAAAAGTTTCTCCCTGATACACTGTCAGAGTGCAGCTTTTCAAAGATTCAATTTTTTGATTCATCCAGAAGCCAGTGCGATAGACTTTTCGCAGTTGAGAAGTTTGCACCACTGGTTCGCGGTTGACAGTAACGAGTTCCCCTGGTTTATCGACAACAGTATCCATATCTATATCAACGACATATCGTAGCTGTGGCAACTAAGTAGATTAATTCCCTATTTTGCCTGGTTTCATATCAGTTAAGAATAGTGTATGAAGTTAATAATATTTCGAGGTAACTTATGGATCGTTCAAAAATAGTTGCAATTGTCGCCGGGGCGATTTCTATAACTCTAGCTCTTGCCTACCTGCTGCTGGTACAGTTGCTAGACTTCCGGCGGGAGATGATACCTGCACCTGTAAGTATACTGCCGCAAGCAGTGCAAGTTGCCCTACCAGTCGATTTGGTTGTAGAAATCTCGTTTACACCGTCTCTACAACCGGAAGGCAATGTCTAATCGCAGTTATGGCATCCTGGGAACGGGTGCCTTGGGCGGGTATTACGGTGCTAAACTGCAACGTGCGGGGCTGGATGTGCATTTTTTGCTGCACAGCGATTATGAACACGTTTGTCAGCATGGTTTAGTTGTGGAGTCTCCAGACGGGGATTTTACCCTGCCTCGTGTAAATGCTTACCAAGATGCTGCTAAGATGCCACCTTGTGATGTGGTAGCGATCGCTCTCAAAACTACCCAAAATCATCTTTTACCTCAGATGCTACACTCTGTTGTCAAAGATGATGGCGTTGTCTTGGTTTTGCAAAATGGTCTGGGTGTTGAGGCGGAAGTTGCCGAAATTGTCGGTTCGCAACGTGTTATCGGCGGGTTGTGCTTTCTCTGCTCTAATAAGGTAGGCGCAGGACATATCCACCACCTTGACTATGGCGAGATTAAGCTTGGCGAATATACGCCCGATTATAGTCCCGGCGGGATAACTGGGCGAATGCGTCAGATTGCCAATGACTTTGAGAATGCTGGTATCCCTATCCAACTCGCTGAAGATTTGCTGCTGGCGCGTTGGCAGAAACTGGTGTGGAATATTCCTTACAACGGTCTTTCTGTGGTTCTCAATGCTACCACAGACGAGTTGATGGCGGATAGTCACACCTGCACTTTAGTTAAGCAACTGATGGATGAAGTCGTGGCGGGTGCTAAAGCGTGCGATCGCATTATCCCAGATAGCTTTGTGCAAAAGATGCTCGATTACACTCTAAAGATGAAGCCGTACCGCACCAGCATGAAAATAGACTACGACGAAAAGCGACAGATGGAAGTAGAAACAATGTTTGGCAACCCGCTGAGAATTGCTAAAGCTGCGGGTGGTAATTTATCGCAAATCACTATGCTTTACCAGCAGCTAAAGTTTTTGGATGCTAGAAATCGTCACAATTAGAGATTTTCTTGAGCAGACAGATTTCCATTATTTAATGTTACATTATTTTCCGAATAAAACAAGTATTAAATAATACTTAATCATGAAAAAACACCCCTTGGAAAATCCAATTTTTACAGTCCAAAATGTTCTGTCAAAAGCAGAATGTGCCGAGTATATCACCCTGAGCGAGAACATTGGCTATACTCCTGCTGGTCTCACTGTAGGACAGGATGAATACCTAATGGCTCCATCAATCCGAAATAACGATCGCGTGATTTTGGATAATGAAGAGCTTGCAGCAAGTTTGTGGTGTCGTGTGGAAACTTATGTTCCCAGGATCGATAACTGGTGTGCAATTGGGCTTAATGAGCGCTTGCGATTCTACCGATACGATCCGGGTCAGCGCTTTGCACCGCATCACGATGGTGGTTATTGGCGAACAAACGGCGATCATAGCCGATTGACTTTTATGATTTATCTAAACGAAGACTTTGAGGGAGGTGAAACTCGGTTTTTCTCACCCTACGTCTCTATAGTTCCAAAAATGGGTATGGTGTTGTTCTTTATCCATGAACTAAAACACGAAGGCGCACCCGTCATTCAGGGTCGGAAGTATGTACTGCGATCGGATGTGATGTATACGTATTACGATAATCTTCAAGCTGTGTAGCAAAAGCACAATATACTAAGAACTTCACCCCCTAGCCGCTTCTCCTAGACGAGGAAAGGGAGACTATAAACCTCTTGTACGTAGTCGATAATTATCCGGATTCATCTATGTTCATCTGTGGTTAAATATCCTAGTTTAGGATTTCTGCAAGAAGTCTAATATAAAAGATAAAGTTGTTTATGGATGTCCCTTTATTATCAATGACCCTGCTCGTCAAGTTCTTGTTGGGGTGTATTTTTCGGTGAGGCTTCTGTCAAAGGTTTGACAACGCGAGCGATCGCTTCTTGTACAAACGCCTTCACAAACTCATCTTTGCGATTGAGTTGAAACTGTCGCTGCACAACTTCGGTAATGCCGCCGTCACCCCAATCTTGATCGTGGCGGAAGTATTCAATAAAACTTTTACCAGCAATGCGGGTGAGGTAAGCTGCGGTAATGCCTTGAATTGCTTTTCCAATCGGATAGGCGGCGACACTCAGTTGCAATACCCTGGAGAGCAATTCTATTGCTCCTTGAACTATTCCCAAACTTGCCAAAGTTTTCCCCAGAGAAAGCGCTAATTCGCGCCCGCGATCCATATTCAGTTCGCAACCGTAAATTTTGCCAATTTCTACCACCATTTGGGCATTTACGGCAGCAGTTGCCAACAAATCTACCACTGGCAAGGGAGTAACGGCGATGACACCCGCACCAATCCACTGATAACGTTCTACTATTTTGTCGGCTTGTCGGCGGCGCTGGGTATCAAGTAGTCGTCGCGCTTCTTCTCCCAGTCGCTGAGATTGCAGTAATATGTTGTCTGCCACCAAGTCTTCACCTTCGGCGCGGAGAACGATTGCCATGCGGCGGATTAAGGGCATGACATCGGGTTCGGGTTGGAAGGTTTCGCCGGTTTCCAATTTTGCTGGTTGAGGATTGGCAGAAATGGCGACTACATCAGATGTGGAGATAAATCCGCGCACTCTTTCTCGGAGACGAGCGAGTATGGTTTCTTTGTCGGTTTCTGTGTAAAGATCGGTTTTGTTGAGGATAAGAAGCGATCGCTTGCCAATTTCCGCTAAAGTTCGCAGCGGTTGATATTCCGATTGTCGCAAGTCATTATCTACCACAAACAGCAATAAATCGGCTTCCGTTGCCAATTGTCGCGCCAGTTGTTCTCGTTGCGTTCCCGCCACACCTGCTTCTAAAATTCCTGGCGTATCCGTGACCAGAATTTCCCGATTTAATCCTTTCAACTTGAGAACGTAAGTTTCCCCTACCTCTGTTGTACCCATTGGCGCGTCTACTCTGCCCACCATGCGACCAATTAAGGCATTTACCAGAGAAGTTTTACCAGCGGAACCCGTACCAAAGACGACTACCAACAGTTCCCCACGAGACAAGTTTGCCTCAATTTCGCGCGATCGCTCTAGTAAAGCCTGCTTAGATACCTCATCCTGAATTTGCGCTACTTGCTGGCGTACAGCTTTAAGAGTTTCCTCAGCTGCTTCCGTCTTCGCTTCCGGAACTTTCGGAAGTCTGCGGCGTGATGAGCGTTTTGGCTGCCCAAACAAATTTACGTAATATATAAATGCGCCAATTATCGCCCCCAACAACACAATCACCAACAATAACAGCAGATTCGCCAGCAGGGGGGCTGTGAAGGAGATTTGAATATAAAGCCGATATAGAGAGTTTATCAGCCACAGCATTAGCCCCAGGATTAAACTGAGGCCAACTAATAGCGTTAATAAGCGCGACAAAGGCATGAAGAAGTTTGGTAATTTACTTTAAATTTTAGAAAAACAGCGGCGCAATCAGAGCTGTCAGGAAAGCAAATTCAGAATCTACACGGATCTTCTTGCCACACCGTACTGCCATAATAAGCCTGAAACTCAAAAAGCAGGTTATAGTATCAAGCATTTCCCTAGGCAAATAGTCGGTGGTGATGGATGTGGAATAGGGGATGACTTGTGAAAACATGACGCTTGCTTAAGCAACTTACCAGGTAAACATACCTTCGTATCGCTCACAGGAGCAAAATCGTGACTTCTAAGCGTGACACCAGAGAGACTCAGCTACCCTTAAGCAAGTGGATCGCTCAGTTGAGTCGTCGCCTAAGTATTAGTAACAAAATCAGTTATGGATATGCGCTTACCCTTGGCATTGCCGTTGTAGGAACAACTGCCGGATTTACCATTGGAGATTCCTTTCAGCGAACGGCTAAAGAGCAAGAAGAACACGCTCACCAAGAAATACGTCTTCTGCATCGCTTGCAAACGGGCATAATACAGGCACGAACGCATCAACAACAGTTCATACCTTTGATGGATGAACCAGAAAAATTCCAAGAAGAATACTCACATTTTCTGCACCATGCCGCTGAGATTACTAAAGTATTTCTGGAAGTCAAATCTTTTGAAGAGCGTACCTCTTTTAAAGAGGATCCTAATACTGAGAATATAGAACAGTTTCTGCAAACCTACGAAGATGTGCCAGAAGTTTACTTTCAGCAGATAAACCAACTTTTAAAGCAAATCGAGCCGCTTAATTTAAAGTCAGGGGAAATTGATGCCGCCCAAAAAATACTTTTAAAGTTCACAAATAGCCCTGTAGCACTTAAATTTGATGGGTTTTCAGATGATCTAACGGAGCTAATTCAATCCGCTTATCAGGAGGACGCGCAAGCACAGACTGCCCTAATTGCTGCGGAGACAATTCGAGTGCAGATCATTGCTGCCAGTATATTCTTATCAGTTGTGTTCGCTGCCCTTTGTGCTGTTTATACGAGTCGAGCGATCGCGTATCCTATTCTAGCAGCAACCGATGTTGCTGAGCGCGTCACTAAAGAAGCAAATTTCGACTTGCAAGCACCAGTAACAACTAAGGATGAAGTTGGGGTATTAGCCACTTCCCTTAACCAGCTGATTCAACAAGTCAAGCACCTTTTAGAAGAACAAAAAGCTGCCACACAAACCCAGCTGCTTCAGAGTGAAAAAATGTCCAGCCTTGGAAGAATGTTGGCAGGAGTTGCCCACGAGATAAATAATCCCGTTAACTTCATCTATGGCAATATTATCCATGCTAGTGAATACATTGACGAACTGATAGCACTGCTGGAAACGTATCAAAACGAGGTTTCTAATCCTTCCCCAAAGATTCAACAGCAAGCTGATGAAATTGATATTGAATTCCTCAAAGAAGACTTGCCTAAGCTATTGCAATCAATGAAATTTGGAGCAGAACGCACTAGGTCAATTGTTCTCAGTTTGAAAGATTTCTCTCGCTTAGATCAGACAAAAGCCACCTTTGTAGATTTGCACGCCTGTATCGATAGTACACTGCTAATTCTAAACCATCGTCTCAACAAGGAAATCGCGGTACAGAAAAACTACGGCGACATCCCCCCAATTGAAGGTTATACAAGTTTGCTATATCAAGTCTTTATGAATTTGCTGAGTAATGGGATTGATGCCTTGGAAGAAGTAAAAGGGTTGCAGGAAATCGTTATTTCCACAGAACTCATAGACAAAGACTGGGTTAAAGTAAAAATTTCTGATAATGGTTCTGGCATTGCTCCAGAAAATCAGGGGAAAATATTTGATACTTTCTTTACAACGAAACCGAGAAGCGTTGGTACTGGTTTGGGTTTATCGATTAGCTATCAAATTGTCGTAGAAAAACATGGCGGTAAGTTGAACTGCGTTTCCCAGTTAGGGAAAGGCACAGAGTTTGCGATCGCTTTACCCATCAAACATGAACCTAATAAAGCACTAACTTAAGCAATTATCTGCTATTAGTTAGAGGCGATTGCCTCCGAAAAGTGAGACATTTGAAAAGGTGAAAACTGAGTACAAAGAAAGATTATGGGACTTTTCGACCAAATTTTGAATGCCATCGGCGATCCGAATCAAGCAGCCAGTCCGGGACAGATGTCTGGTATTTTCAATACTGTGCAGCAGGTGAGTAATAGCTACGGTGCCGATCCTTCATCCGTTCAATCTGCCATGTCGATTGTCGGAAACTATGTTCGCTCTGCGTTACAGCAAAAGCAAGCTACCCAAGGCCCTGAGCAAGCGGAAGCCTTCGTTAATCAATATAGCGGGTCTTCTCCCAACCCTCAAGCCGTAAACGCCCTTTTTGGTGCTTCTCAGGTGCAGCAAATCGTCCAAGCAGTTACTCAAAGGACAGGATTAAATGCTGGGATGATTCAGCAGATGCTGCCAATTTTGGTTCCCTTAGTGCTAAATTTCCTACATACTGGCTCCCATACTCAAAGTGGGCGCGGGTCTAATCCTGTGCTGAGTGCCTTCTTGGATGCTGACAGGGATGGGGATGTCGATATTTCTGATGCCATGAACTTAGCCGCTCGCCATTTCATGAGATAGTCAGGCAATGTTAAGGTAGCGAGCGATTGTCTGGAATGTCAATCCCGCAGGAGGCTAACTGCTTCTATTCTTCTGGCTTTTCCTCAGAACCGCGACGCCGGATGTAAGCATCCCTTGGTTTACCATACCGTTGTCGCTTTTGTGAACCAATCTTAGGTTGCTCCTCGGCTTTTTCTTCAGGAGTTTTTGCAGGGCTTATCTGCGGTGCTACATCATCTTTGGCTTTTGACCAGGAAACGACCCAGCCTCCAGCTAAACCACCAATAGCCCCAATAAAGATACTTAAAGGTACTGGGTAGCCTAGCAAGGAAAAGCTAACCAGGAAAAATAACCAATACTTCAATGCCGATGAAAAACCCGCTGAAATTCGCGCAGTGCTTTTATTAGTCATTAGTTATTAGTTCACGGCTAATGGCTAATAGCTAATTGCTAATAGTAATTGACAGTTATATCCGGGAAGTCGCTCTCGTGATGCCTGCGCTACTATTAGCAATTAGCTATTGAGTGCTAACAATTTAATTGTGACTGCCAATCTTGGGTTGTGTCTAAAGTTTTCACAAAAGGTTGTTCCGACTCGGTGAAGGGTTCAGCTGCTGCTTGTTGTTTAGTCAGTAGGTCAGCGGTAGCATCAGAGACATCTCCCGTGCGAGAGGAAACGCGACCCTGGCAAACTTCGATCGGTGCGGTGCAGTGGAGAATTGAAAGAGGCCGCTGGTGGGAATTAGCCCCAGCGATCGCATCTTGTCTCAACTTCTTTTTATCGTACTTCGCATCGAGAATCACTGACCAGCCAACACTTGCCAGCTTAATTCCCAATTCCAACAAGCGGCTGTAAGTCTTCTCAGTCATTTCGGCTGAGTAAAGGTCGGCTCCGCCTTGCTCGTCCAATGGTACGCCTGCAAGGTGTTTTCGCACCGCATCCGAGCGAATGTGAATTGCCCCCGTATGCCGCGCTAGGTGACGCGCTACGGTACTTTTACCAGAACCTGATAGTCCTGACATCAAAGTTAGTTTTCCTTGGCTGGAGCCGCTTTGAGGGGCATATGCCGGAGACGGCGATCGCGTATATTCCCACGCCAGCTGATAGTATTTCGCCGCTGTCACCGCAGCAGCTTCCTTCTCGGCTGCGGGAACAGAGGGATCGTCCAACAAGAAAGAAGTCACCTTAGCTCTGACATACGCCTGACGGCTCAAGTACAAAGGTAAAACCTGCAACCCTTCCCAATCGCCGATCTGCTCCACATAAGTATTTAGATAGGCATTGCCCAGGTCAGGACGCGATCGCGCATCCATATCCATCACCGCATAAGCAATGTCAAACATCACATCCACAAAGCGGAAAGGTTCATTAAATTCAATGCAATCAAACAACAGAATTTTGTCTTGCCACAAACAAATATTTCTTAGATGCAAATCCCCGTGGCATTCCCGAATCCAATTATTTTTAATTCTACTGGCAAAAACTTCTTGACCAGAGGCAAAAAATTTATCTGTATACTGCTGAGTTTCCTCGTAATTTTCCTGAGTTTGAGGCCCACCAATATAACTGGCTGTTTGCCGATAATTCTCATCAATCGCATCGCGAACCTGGGGAATTTCGCCAAACTTGCGAATATAATCATCCGTATGGGCTTTTTCATGGAATTTGGCGACAATCCGCCCCAAATCTTCCATATATTTTTCTGTCAGTTCGCCCCGCTCAAACATATTGCTAAATAGCCCTTCCTGCGGAAACTGCTGCATTTTTAGCACATATTCTACTGCATCAGTACCGCCTAACTGATATTTTTCCCCAGCCTGACTAATTGGCAAAATTTCCAAATAAATTTCTGCTGCACCGCGCTGATTCAGCCGAATTTCTTCCTTACAGAAATGGTGCCTTTTATCCAAAGTCGAGTAATCCAAAAAGCCAAAATTTACTGGCTTTTTAACTTTATAAACATAATCGCCAGTCAACAGCACATAAGAAACGTGTGTTTGAATCAGTTCAATTGGTTCTATCACTGGGTGCGGATAAAAACCCGGTTGCAACATCTGCTGAATCAAAGGAGGAAAAGAATTCTCAGTCATATTTTTTGCGTTTTTAGCGTCTTAGCGGTTAAAAAAAAGCCAGGGGTTAACCCCTGGCTATACAGATTAACGAAAACTGAGATTTTGCACCAGCATCAAATTGAGGTGCCTCAATATTCTCATTCCTGGGCTGAGCCTGGGAACGAAAGCTGGGAGGTGCCTCCCCCCTGTTGCGAATGGTGCAAGATGTCAGAAAAACCAACCTCAATTATTCGGATTGGGTTGCCTCTTCAGTCTCTGTCTGTTCAGTGCTGATTTGCGGCGGGAGAACGCTGACAATTACTTGATCTGGCTCGCCTGAAGCTGTAACGCCTGGAGGCAAAACCAGTTCATTGATATGCAAGGCATCCCCAACCTGCATATTAGAGACATCAATTTCAATTGAATCTGGGATACTTTCAGGCGCACATCGCACCTGAAGTTGTGTAAGCACGGGGTCTAATAAGCCGCCTTCTTGCTTGACACCAGCTGCCTCTCCCACAAAATGCAATGGCACCTCAATATCCAGGTCGCCATGAGCAGCAACCGCAAAAAAACTGAGGTGGTAGAGAGAGTTTTTCCAGGGATGCTTCTGGACTTCTTTTAGCAGCGTCTTACCACTCCAAGAGATTTCAGGAATGTTCAGATCGATCAGAGTGTTGTTAACAGACGACTCTCTGAGTAAGACTTCAGCCTTTTTGACAGGCATGGTCAGGGAAAGGGATTCAGTTCCTTTGTGACCGTATAAAACTACTGGGATTAACCCACTGCGACGAAGAGCATTTGGCTTGCTGCCTTCGGGTCGCTTTTGACATTCAACTGTAACTTGCATTTTCGTCGTTTGTTAGGTGTTCAGGGGAAAAAGCTAATTGCTAATCGCTCATAGCTAATTGCTAATTGGTGAAGTCTTCCGATTAGCCATTAGCTATTAGCCATTAACTATTACCTATGTGATGTCACGGGTGTGCCGTTGGCGTGTAACAGCGCCCGCTTGGGACCGTGGATCGGATCTTCTACTATAATCGTTTGATCGCGACTAGCGCCGAGAGAGACGATCGCAATGGGGACATCCATCAACTCTGCTAGGAACTTCAGGTAAGAAAGTGCCTCTTTGGGTAAGTCTTCCAGGGTGCGGCACTCAGCGGTCGATTTTTGCCAACCGGGGAGGGTTTTGTAAATCGGCTGACAATTGGCAAAGTGACGGGCGTTGCTAGGAAAATCTTTCGTAGTTTCGCCATCAATCTCATATGCGACGCAAACTTTGATTTCCTCTAGTTCGTCCAATACGTCCAGCTTAGTGATGGCGAGACAGTCCAGACCGTTAATGCGGACAGCATAGCGACCAATCACAGCATCAAACCAACCGCAGCGGCGTTTGCGTCCTGTTGTGGTGCCGAATTCAGCACCGCGATCGCATAACATTTCCCCTACTACCCCATCCAGTTCCGTAGGAAATGGCCCTTCTCCCACCCGTGTTGTGTAAGCTTTCGCCACCCCAATCACGCGGTCAATCATTGTCGGCCCTATGCCAGTTCCCACGCAAGCTCCACCTGCAACTGGGTTCGAGGACGTAACGTAAGGATAAGTCCCGTGATCCAAGTCTAAGAGCGTTCCTTGAGCGCCCTCAAACAGAATATTTCGCCGCCGCTGAATGGCATCGTAAATTTTCAGGGAACTGTCTACCACATGGGGACGCAAACGCTCAGCGTACTCTCTGTACTGAGCAATCACCGTCTCTGCATCCAACGGCGGTAAATTGTAAAGCTTTTCTAAAATGACGTTTTTGTACTCAATCGTCCAGCGCAGTTGCTTTTGCAACCCTTTTGGATCCATCAAGTCTAAAATTCTAATCCCCGTTCGCTCCGACTTATCGGCGTAAGTCGGGCCAATACCGCGCCCGGTCGTGCCTATTTTATGAGTACCCCGACGCTCCTCGGATGCCTGGTCAATCATCCGATGATAAGGCATCGTTACATGGGCAGTCTCGGAAATCAGCAGATTCCGGGTGGAAATATTCAGAGCTTCCAGCTGATCGAGTTCTTCTATCAGCACCTGCGGATCGATGACCGTACCACAGCCAATAATGCACTCGGTGTCAGGATACAAAATTCCAGACGGAATCAGGTGCAGCTTAAATGTCTGACCCTGCACCACAACGGTGTGTCCAGCATTGACACCCCCTTGGTAACGTACTACGACATCTGCTGACTTGCTCAGTAAATCGGTTATCTTACCTTTGCCTTCATCGCCCCATTGGGCGCCAATCACAACTACGTTAGCCAAGGGTTTATTAAAAGTGCTAGAGTTTTCACAAATTACAATTATTAACAGATAGTGATATCGCTGTCAATACAGAGTTAACAATTCGCAGTCAAGGGTCTGCCTTCATTAAATGCTTGTTAACGAAGCTCTTGGCGGCTCTGCCTCCCGATTCTTGTTGCTTGTGTTGCAAAATGTCAAGCTCATATCAACTAAACCGCAAACCACTAAATAGAAGAGAATCAAATGTCTTTATATGCTGAATTACACCGCCATCTAGGCGGTTCGGTTGTACCTCGCGTTCTCTGGCGATATTTCCATCGCAGCGATCGCGATCTGGCGCAACGGTTTCCTGAGTATCCTGAGTTTGAAGAATTTTATACGCGCCCGCGCAATACTCTTGATGAGTATTTAGAACTGCATACGCTGGTAGAAAGTGTCCAAACAGCCCAAACGCTGCCTTACTTTATCTATCGGCTGATTCGGGGTGCTTACATTTTTGAAAATCTGGCATATTTGGAGTTGCGCTATACGCCTTATCTCCGAACACCAGACCATTTGAGTCAGTCAGAACGGATTGAGAAAATGGCGGAAATTGTCGATATTGTAGGCATTTCCAGCCGAGTGCCTGAGTATCCCATTGTCACCAGCCAAATCTTGTGTATGCACTCGCGGTTGCCTTATGAGGTGAACCGGGCGATTGTTGACTTGGCTTCCCAGGCTAAGGAGTATGTATGTGCGGTGGATATTGCCGGGGGAGATGCCCATGTAGCCGAGCGTTTGGATGAATTTGTGGGATTGTTTGAGTATGCGCGGAGTCTCGGCATTAAAACCACCGGACACCTGTTTGAAACTTCATCTGGCTGTTATCCCCAACTGCTACCCTATTTGATGCGAATTGGTCACGGCATCCAAATTCCCCTAAAGTATCCAGAATTACTGCCCGAAGTGGCTCAACGCAATCAGTGTTTGGAAGTTTGCCCGACCACGTACCTGAAAACAGGCACGCTTGAAGATATGCGCCAACTGAAACTGGTTTTCGACCGCTGTTTTGATGCTGGGGTAGACATCGCCATCTGCACCGATAATGCTGGCTTGCACAATGTGCGTTTGCCCTTTGAGTATGAAAATCTGCTGACTTTAGATGTGATTGGTTTTGACCAGTTGCAAGCTTGTCAAGAAGCAGCTTTCCGCCATGCCTTCGCTTGGCCTTACGCTCAGCGTCCCGCCTCTATTTTGACAGGGTTGCTGCAAACTGAATCCGGCGATACTTTAGCAATTGGTGGGTAGGAAAAAGACCTAACCCCTAGCCCCTTCCCTTGAAAGGAACGGGAAATCAAAACCCCTCTCCTTTTAGGAGAGGGGTTTGGGGAGAGGTTAACACCCTTGTAGGGAAGAAGTAATCATTGGAAAGAGGAAGAGACAGAATTAGCGCCTTCTGCCGCTTGAACCGAAACCGCGACTGCGGCTAGGAGCGCGCGATCGCCCACCACTGCCAAAACTTGGGCTTCTCTCGGCACGGCTGGGAGTAGATCTATTAGAACGGCGCAGAGTGCTAGTACCGTAACCTGATCCTGTAGCCCGACCGCTTCCGGTTGCAGGTGTTCGGCGCACCGTTGGTTGATTGTATGAAGGCGATCGCAAGCGTCCAGTAGTCCGGAGAACTTGACGATTGCGTACAGCTGGTGGCGGCGCTTGGTAGCGAGTTTGGTATTGCTGAACCGCTTGCCCATAACTGCTGCCATAGCCGCCGTAGCCTCTGAGAATGCCTCCTGGTTGGTAAACTGGCGGCACATAGTAACGCGGAGAAAACAACAAGCTGCCCACAGCTTGGCCAGCCAATGCTCCCGCAAAAGGAGTCCAGAAGCTAGGTTGCTGACGCACGACTACGGTTTGGGGTTGACCTGTTTGTGGGTCGGTTCGAGTTTCGGTAACGTTGTGAATGTATTCAATTTTGAAGTCTTCTGGTATGTGTAGAGATGCCTGACCGTTATCCATCTTCAGATAACCTTTTTGTCCAGACTTAATTTCTTCGTCGGTCAGACGAGCCATCTGCAAATCTGTATTGCGATAAACAGACGGTGTGCCAGGAGGGGTATTGAGCAACATTACACTATATTCCCCATTGGCATCATTGTAAGTAGCCTGTTGTACGGGATATTGTCCCTCGCTTAATCGAGTTTGAGCGGACGTTGTGTTGAAATCCCGATTTTGAGATTGGGTAGGAGGAGGTGTTGGCGCACCACAAGCTAATGTGGTGAAACACAACGTCATGGTCATTAAAAAGATGGTAAATTTTCGCAACATAAACCGGGATAACAATTTGGGATTTTCGATGCAAGGATTTTGGATTTATAAATTTTTATTTTTAGATTTGGGATTTTGGGTAAATTGTTATACTCAACAATCTATAGTTTTTCCCATCAACCCCAATCTAAAATCCAAAATCGATTAGAGGGGAATCAGTTCTGGAAAATACTCCAACAGTTGATCGCTTGTCAATTCATCGCCCAACTGTGCCGGAGAAAAATGAACTTGAATAGCCCGCAATTTTTCCTGATAGTGCAGATTTACCAAGGCTTTTAAACCTTGTTTGAGCGCATCAATATTTGCCAGGTCAGTTTCCAATTGCGGTACTTCACCCTCGTAAGCCACTGTAATCATTACAATCAAGTTCCGGGTTACAGGCAATGATAACGGTTCATTTCCCCTGCTAGGATTTTGACTGAAATCAGGTTCGCTTAGATAGCGTTCGGCAGAGTCAGTGAATAGTTCATTCACATAGTCTCCAGCTTCACCTTCATCCCAGAAAACATCGCCTTCATTCGCTGCTGATTGCCAGTAAATATCGTTTTGTAATAAATTCTGGCAAATTTCAACTAATCCTTCCCCTAAGATTGTAATATCGCCGTCGGCTTCGACTGCCTCCCTAGCGGCACGATTGAGGACTCCCAGGAGAGGCGCAACCTCTGCACCTGCTAGATGGATAAATATACGACAGACCGCAAAGCGGGTTTTGCCACTGATTCGATTAAAGCGATCGCGCCAAGAAGAAGTCATGACTTGCCACCAACTGCAAACAATACTCACCTGAGTATATTTTCTACTTTAGGGGGCGCGTCGCCGATAGCCTTCTACCAAGAGAAGCAAATAGACCCTGGCGAATGTAATTCGCGGCTACACAAACTCTCGTCCGCCTGCGCGGACTAATAAATTTTAACCCGCGCACAATTCGGGTAACGCCAGTGTAGTTGCGATTAGGAACATCGCTAAGTTACAAAAATTAGATGCGGCCGAAGCGATCGCGTCAATTATTCATTGTGTCAAAATCGGGAAACACTCTAGATAAATCGAGAGACAAATCGGGGAAACCTGGTAAAGTAACAATAGTATTAGATAGAAAAATTCGTTTACTGGCATAACCAAAGTTGCCTTGCCAGTCTTGATAAGGTTGACTATAAACTTCTAAGCAACTTGCTACTAAATTGAATATCCAGTAGTCATAAATTCCAGATTCAGCGTAGAGAGATAATTTCACTTCCTGGTCATACTTAAGCGTAGAATCCGCAACCTCAGCTACGAGTAAAATATCAGATGGACTGGGATGATCAGATAAATAACGATCTGGACGATAACGTGCAATTACTAAATCGGGTTCAGGTTCGCTATTGGGAGGTAGGATTATTGGTTCTTGTCCTCGGACTATTGCTTGTCTTTGCAACAAAAATGTGACTTCGCAAACCAAACTTGTATTGCAAACGGTGTGGGGGGTTCCTTTAGCTACCATTTGCATCAGTTCTCCCTTGATTAACTCTAGGCGGTCATTTTCGGTGAGGAACCCCAATTCAATGAGGCGATGATATTCCTCTAGAGTAAAACGCTTGGGAGTAACAGTGGTGATAGTAGCCATAAGGCAATTAGTGAGAGATTGCGATCGCATTTAACGACCAGTTTAGCTTGAACAATTTTGTCGCTGATACGCCAACTGGGTTGCTAACCTGATCGCTGCTTTCATCGAAGTAGCATCAGCAATTCCCTTACCAGCAATATCAAAAGCTGTACCATGATCCGGTGAGGTGCGGATAAAGGGAAGACCGATAGATGTATTAACCGCACGGTCAAAAGCCATCAGTTTTACTGGGATTAAACCTTGGTCGTGGTAAAGTGCAAGGTAGCCATCATGAGCAGATGAAATGCCAGAACCAAACCAGGCTTGACCAGGCTTCACCCACATGGTATCTGGGGGAATTGGGCCGTCGAGTTGCAGGTGCGGACGTTTTTGGCGTTCTTGTTCTAGCCAAGGAATTAACCAGTCTATTTCTTCTCGTCCGAGTTGTCCTTGTTCGCCGCTGTGGGGATTTAAACCCGCGATCGCAATCTTTCCCTTTTCTATCCCAAAATCTTCCCGCAAGCACTTTTCCAGCAAATCTAGTTTCGCTGTCATCAACTGCGGTGATAATGTTTCTGCAACTTGACAAAGTGGAATATGTGTGGTAGTCAGTAAAGTGCGGAGTGTCCAGCCAGTATGAGGCGATCGCGCTACAAACAGCATTCCAAATTTATCGACACCAGCGCGGATAGCTAAAAGTTCCGTTTGACCGGGGTAATGATGTCCAGCAGCTTTCCAAGCAGACTTGGCGATGGGTGCAGTGACGATGGCATCGAACTCGCCGCAAAGAGTTCGTGCGATCGCAGTTTCCATATAAGCAAAACTAGCGGCACCACTGGCAGCATTTCCAGTACCAATTGTAATTTCCGAATCCAGTGGCACATCGATAATAGATAACTCTTTAGTCTGCGAAGGCAGGCTTTGTTCAGATAGCCGCGACTTCAGTCCGGCTTGCAACAGCGCAGAGGTGCCAACCACTGTAATATGGCAATCTTTAGTGACATCCGGATCTGCCAGCGCCTTTAGCACCACTTCTGGCCCAATTCCGGCTGGATCTCCCAATGTAACAGCCAACCGGGGACGAGTTTGCTGTTGTGTGAAATTGGTTGAACTTTTTGTAAAGAAACTTGTCACAGCTTTCAGTTTAAAATACGACTAACTTTAAATTCACCAACGTTGGAGTTTGCAAGCAATGACCGAAGAGATTGTCAAGGCAGCTATATTGTCCTTTTCCTTGATTTTAGTGGGTCTGGGCATGGGCTTTTTGTTACTCAAAATCCAAGGCGGTGAAAACGAGTCCTTGTAGGGGAAAATTCTTCATTCGCACAAAAGGCGACACGCGGCTTAAAGCCGCGTGTCGCCTTTTGCGGTACTTGTTTAATTTTATAACTCGCCTGTGGCATTGCCATGAGGCGAAAATTTCCTGTTTTGATGGGGAACAGCACAGATAGCCCGTATGTTACGCGATCGCATCCGTCGTGCCATTGATCCCAGCTTCCCGGCTTTTGTAAACTTTCTTAGAGTTAAACCAGAGATTTCTGATAACATCTTATAGAAAGATTAAGATTCCTTACTAATTTATCTAGATGACTGTATTAATAGTCGGTGCCACCGGCACCTTAGGAAGACAGGTGGCTCGTCGGGCAATAGAAGAGGGCTATCAAGTACGCTGTATGGTACGGAGTGCTAAAAAAGCCGCATTCTTAAAAGAATGGGGCGCTGAACTTGTACCAGGCAACCTCTGCGAACCTGAAACCCTCAAAGCTGCCCTCAGCGGAGTAAACGCTGTGATTGATGCAGCAACTTCTCGCCCCACCGACTCCCTGAGTATGAGACAGGTAGACTGGGATGGCAAAGTCGCACTGATTCAAGCAGCAGCGGCAGGGGGTATTGAGCGTTTTATCTTCTTCTCAATTTTGGATGCCGAAAAGTACCCCAATGTGCCGCTGATGGAAATCAAGCGGTGTACAGAACTTTTTTTAGCCCAATCAGGATTAAATTACACAATTTTGCGACCAAGCGGCTTTATGCAAGGGCTAATTGGTCAATATGCAGTGCCGATTTTGGATGGGCAAGCGGTGTGGGTGACGGGTGACACCTCTCCGATTGCCTACATGGATACTCAGGATATCGCTAAGTTTGCAGTTGCGGCTTTGCGGCTTCCGGAAACAGAAAAGAAATCTTTTCCAGTGGTCGGATCTCGTGCGTGGGGTGCATACGAAATCATCCGCTTGTGCGAACGACTTTCGGGGCGGCAGGCAAAGGTATCGCGGATGCCTCTGGGTTTACTACGTGGGGTTCGTTCCACTGCCCGCTTTTTTGAATGGGGCTGGAATTTAGCTGATAGACTAGCTTTTGCCGAAGTTTTGGCTAGTGGCAAGCCGCTAAGTTCCTCGATGGATGAAGTTTATCCTGTCTTCGGGATAGACAAAGAGGAAATCACAACCTTAGAAGCGTACCTGCAAGACTACTTTAGTCGAATTTTGAAAAAGCTTAAGGAAATAGATTACCAAACATCCAAAAATAAAAAGCAGAAGAAAAAGATGCCTTTTACATTCTGAGCTAAATTTACAGCAGTATGGTGGCATTGTCCACCATACTAATTACCAATCCCAAGTTAGTTGCTTACTTGTTAATTTTTAGTTATTAGATAACTAAAAACCAAGATAAACAAATAGCAAATAATGAACCATTACCGGACTCGAAGCGTGCCTAAAGCAGGGATTATCTACAATGACATCAAACCTGTAGCTTGTCGTGCGGCAGTGGAGTTGAAAGACAAGCTGGCGGCAGATGGTTGGGAAGTTTGCATGGCAACGGGTTCCGGTGGGATTTTGGGTTACTCTCGCCCGGGTGGTCCAGTTTGTCATACACCGATTGATTCGTTGGCTCCCCCTGGATTTGATGCCGAGATGTCCTTTGCGGTGGTGTTGGGGGGAGATGGCACAGTGTTGGCGGCATTTCGGCAAGTGGCACCCTGCGGGATTCCCTTGCTGGCGGTAAATACGGGACACATGGGTTTCTTAACTGAAGCTTATGTGAACCAGTTGCCGGCCGCCCTGGAAATGTTGAAGACTGGGGAATTTGAAATTGAACAACGGGCGATGCTGTCGGTGCAGCTGTTTCGGGATGATTGCCTGTTGTGGGAAGCGCTTTGTCTGAATGAAATGGTGATTCACCGGGAACCGTTGACGAGTATGTGCCATTTTGAGGTGGTGATAGGTCGTCATGCGCCTGTGGATATTGCGGCAGATGGTTTGATTATCTCTACTCCGACTGGTTCGACGGCTTACTCGTTGAGTGCTGGAGGGCCAGTGGTGACACCAGGGGTGCCGACTCTACAGTTGGTGCCGATTTGTCCGCATTCGCTGGCATCTAGGGCTTTGGTGTTTGCTGATAGCGAAACGGTGACAATTTTCCCAGCTAATTCTAATCCACTGGTGATGGTAGTCGATGGGAATGCAGGGTGTTATGTGTTGCCAGAAGATCGGGTACAGATGCAGCGATCGCCTTATTCGGCTCATTTCATTCGCCTGCAACCACCTGAGTTTTTCCGGATTTTGCGGGAAAAACTCGGCTGGGGTTTGCCTCACATTGCTAAACCAACATCGGTTGAGTTGCCATAAAGGCTAATAGCTAAAGGCTCAGAAAGCCTTTAGCTATTAGCCTTTAGCAAAAGTTAACATAAATAAGCCGGAAAATCTCCAGCTTTCGGTATCCCCCCTCTGATAGACTTCTAACTGGAATCGCCAGATAAAACGTCGCCAAATCAAGCACTTGGGAGGACAGTCTTCGTGGAAAATACGCTGGGATTAGAAATTATAGAGGTAGTTGAGCAAGCTGCGATCGCATCGTCCCGATGGATGGGCAAAGGCGAAAAGAACACGGCTGACCAAGTAGCCGTGGAAGCTATGCGGGAGCGGATGAACAAAATTTATATGCGGGGTCGCATTGTCATCGGCGAAGGCGAACGGGACGACGCTCCCATGTTGTATATCGGGGAAGAAGTTGGCATTTGCACCCGCGAAGATGCCAAAACTTTCTGCAACCCAGATGAATTGATGGAGATTGACATTGCCGTTGACCCTTGCGAAGGCACCAACCTGGTTGCCTACGGTCAAAATGGTTCAATGGCAGTGCTGGCGATCGCTGAAAAAGGCGGTTTGTTTGCAGCTCCTGACTTTTACATGAAAAAGCTGGCAGCGCCGCCAGTGGCACGGGGTCATGTAGATATTAACAAGTCTGCTACCCAAAACCTGAAAATTCTCTCCGAGTGCCTGAACCGCTCGATTGAGGAACTGGTGGTAGTAGTGATGGATCGTCCCCGTCACAAAGAGTTGATTCAGGAAATCCGGCAAGCTGGTGCTAGAGTGCGCCTGATCAGCGATGGTGATGTCTCTGCTGCCATCTCCTGCGCCTTCTCCGGTACTAATATCCACGCTTTGATGGGAATTGGTGCTGCACCAGAAGGCGTTATCTCAGCCGCCGCCCTGCGCTGTCTGGGTGGACACTTCCAGGGTCAATTGATCTACGATCCAGATGTGGTGAAAACAGGCTTGATTGGGGAGAGCAGAGAAAGCAACATTGCGCGACTCAACGGGATGGGTATCACAGACCCAGACAAAGTTTACAACGCTGACGAACTAGCCTCTGGCAAGACGGTTCTGTTTGCAGCTTGTGGCATCACCCCTGGAACACTCATGGAAGGTGTCCGGTTCTTCAAGGGAGGGGCAAGGACTGAAAGCCTGGTAATTTCCAGTCAGTCGCGCACGGCTCGGTTTGTGGATACTATCCATATGTTTGAAGAGCCAAAGCAGCTGCAATTGAAGTAAGACGTTAATGACTAATGGCTAATGGTTAATTACAATTAGCCATTAGTAATTAGCAATTAGTAATTAGCAATTAGTAATTAGCAATTTAGCAAATGAATATTGCAGTCGTAGGTCTTAGCCATAAGACAGCGCCAGTTGAAATTCGGGAAAAACTCAGTATTCCAGAGGCAGCGTATGAAGGTGCGATCGCCCACGTTACCAGCTACCCTCATATTCAAGAGGTAGCGATACTTAGCACCTGTAATCGTCTGGAAATCTACATCGTCGCTCAAGAGACTGAACAGGGAGTCCGGGAAGTTATCCAGTTTCTCTCGGAATACAGCAAGTTACCTATGCACCAGTTGCGGCAACATTTGTTTATGTTGCTGCACCAAGATGCTGTAATGCACTTGATGCGGGTGGCAGCTGGGTTAGATAGTCTGGTGCTAGGAGAAGGGCAAATCCTAGCTCAGGTGAAACATACTCACAAATTGGGGCAGCAATACAAGGGTATCGGCAGCATCCTGAATCGGTTGTTTAAAAGTGCGCTTACCGCTGGGAAGCGCGTCCGCACCGAAACGAGTATCGGTACTGGGGCAGTCTCGATCAGCTCGGCGGCTGTAGAATTGGCTCAAGTTAAAGCGCAGAACTTGGCAGCTTGTCGGGTGGCAATTGTCGGCGCTGGGAAAATGTCACGGCTTTTGGTGCAGCATTTAGTTGCAAAGGGAGCTGTCCACATCACAATTCTTAACCGCACTTTGGATCGGGCGCAAGAATTGGCGCGTCAGTTCCCAGAAGCACAGTTTCAACTGTATCCGCTGTCAGAAATGATGAGCGCGATCGCCCAATCGGATTTGGTGTTTACCAGTACCGCTTCTGTTGAACCGCTATTGAACCGCTCAAAGCTGGAAATTCACATAGAGGCGCATCGGTCTTTGATGATATTTGATATTTCCGTACCGCGCAATGTGGACGGGGATGTCAAGGAAATGCAGAACGTGCAGGCGTTCAATGTGGATGATTTGAAAGCGGTAGTGGCGCAAAATCACGAAAGCCGTCGCAAGATGGCAATGGAAGCGCAAGGGCTGCTAGAAGAGGAGGTGGATGCCTTTGATGTCTGGTGGCGATCGCTGGAAACTGTTCCAACCATTAGCTGTCTGCGCGACAAGATGGAAACTATCCGCGCCCAAGAGTTAGAAAAAGCTCTATCCCGCTTGGGGACTGAGTTTGCGGAAAGACATCAAGAAGTCATCGAAGCACTAACTCGCGGAATTGTTAATAAGATTCTGCACGATCCGATGGTACAGTTGCGATCGCAGCAAGATATCGAAGCCAGACGCAAAGCGATGCAATCGCTGCAAGTATTGTTTAACCTGGATGTAGGTGAACAATTTAGCTAATGGCCAATGGCTATGAACAATTAGCCATTAGCAATTAACATAATGAATCGAATTTTCCGATTAATTGTACTGCTACTGGGGGTTTGGCTAGGTTTCGATCTAGTCGCACACCTAGTAGCAGATGTTTTTTGGTTTCAGGAAGTCGGGTATTTAGCGGCGTTTCTTCTGAGGATAAAAACTCAGCTGTTGTTAGGAGCGATCGCATTTATCCTTACAGCAGGCTTTTTACTGGGCAATTTATATCTCGCCCATCGTCTCAAATATCCCAACGAGATCCCTCCAACCCTCCTTAAAAACGGGGGCTTTTCTCCCCTCTTTTTAAGAGGAGCTAGGGGGGATCAAATCTTAAGCGAATATAAGGGAGAATCCTTTTTTTCACCCAGTCCCCAGTCCCCAGCCTCCAATCCCCAATCCTCAGCACTGAAATTGCGATCACTTCTAGTAACCACCATTGCCCTCAGTTTGCTGATTGGGTTAATGTTGCTGCACTATGGTCAAATAGCCGTAAGCTATTGGCATCCAAATCTCAACTTGCCTAATATATCTCCACCCGTGCCAGTGTGGATTCAGCCAGAGTTGATTTTGGTTCAAAGTAGCAAGATACTATCTAACAGCTGGCAGATAGTTGTAGTGTTGGTAGCGACGGCGCTAGTTTTTAGTTTTCCGCAGTTTTTGGTAACAGCAATCGCTGTTGTCATAAGTTTATTTTTTGGGCTGGTTCTCTCAAGTCACTGGGCGAGAGTTTTACAGTTTTTCCATCCCATAAGTTTTAATAGCACTGACCCCTTATTTGGACGCGATATCAGCTTTTACGTATTTAATTTGCCAATTTGGGAGTTGTTGGATTTTGGGCTTTCTGGACTATTTTTGTATGGTTTGGTAGCAGTAACTTTGACATACTTAACCTCCGGGGACAGTATTAGTCAAGGCGTATTTCCGGGATTTTCTAAAGCGCAACTGCGGCATTTGTACGGACTGGGGGGATGTTTATTTAGTGCGTTGGCGCTGCATTATTGGCTGTCGCGCTATCAATTGTTGTATTCCACCAGTGGTGTTAGCTATGGTGCCAGTTACACTGATGTCGCAGTGAAGTTGCCGTTGAATACAGGTTTGAGCATTTTGGCAATAGCGATCGCGCTTTTCCTGTTTTGGCGAACAATGCAATTTAAACTAAAAATTTTAAAATTAAAATTCTTTTTAATTGCATTTTTAAGTCTTCATATTTCATTTTTTATTGTCTTACCCTTCGTAGTACAACGCTTAGTTGTTCAGCCTAACGAACTCCGCCGAGAAAGCCCTTTTATTAAACGCAGCATCACTTTCACACGTCAAGCATTCGCTCTAGATGATATTGAAGTACAAACCTTTAATCCCACAGATCAACTCACCGCAGCTGACTTGCAGAATAACAATCTAACTATTGATAATATTCGCCTTTGGGATACGCGACCACTTCTGCAAACTAATCGCCAGTTACAGCAAATCAGACTCTATTACAAATTTCCCGATGCAGATATCGATAGATATACTTTAAAAAGTGAGGTTATTGCTCCACAAACGCCCCCAACATCAAGACAACAGGTACTGATCGCCGCGCGAGAACTAGACTATACCGCCGTTCCGCAACAAGCGCAGACTTGGGTAAACGAACACCTAGTTTACACTCACGGTTACGGTTTTACCCTTTCTCCAGTAAATACAGTAGGCCCAGGCGGACTACCAGACTATTTTGTAAAAGATATTGGCACGGAGGCGGGTGAAGCTGGCACTTTAAAGACATCTAGCGAAGCAGTTCGAGCTAGTATTCCGATTGAAACGCCTCGGATTTACTACGGTGAAATTAGCAACACCTATGTAATGACATCAACAAGAGCTAGAGAGTTAGATTTTCCCAGTGGTGACGATAATGTTTACAACACTTATGATGGTCGCGGCGGTATTTCTATCGGTGCTTGGTGGCGGCGGTTGTTGTTTGCCGAGTATTTGAAAGACTGGCAAATGCTGCTTACGCGGGACTTTACGCCAGAAACTAAGTTGTTGTTTCGCCGCAATATTAATCAGAGAATTCGAGCGATCGCGCCTTTTTTGCGATACGATGGCGAACCTTATTTGGTAGCTGCTAATACTGGCGACAGCGAGACTCAAAGTTACTTGTACTGGATTGTGGATGCTTATACAACAAGCGATCGCTATCCCTACTCAGATCCAGGCAAGTATGACTTTAACTATATGCGGAATTCCGTCAAAGTTGTTATCGATGCTTACAACGGTTCTGCTAACTTCTACATTGCCGATCCCAACGACCCAATTATTAATAGCTGGAGTGCCATCTTTCCGGGACTCTTCAAACCCTTAAACGAGATGCCAGCTACCTTACGCAGTCATATTCGTTATCCGATGGACTTTTTCACCACCCAATCGGAACGATTACTAACATATCACATGACAGACCAGCAGGTGTTCTACAACCGCGAAGATCAGTGGCGGATTCCGATGGAAATTTACGCCGCCGAACAGCAAGCAGTAGAACCCTACTTTCTAATTATGAGACTGCCAACAGCCGAAGAAGAAGAATTTATCCTGCTGTTACCCTTCACTCCCATACAACGCAATAACTTAATTGCTTGGTTAGCGGCGCGTTCCGATGGTGATAACTACGGTAAGCTGTTACTCTACCAATTTCCTAAGCAGGAATTAATCTATGGAACCGAGCAAATTGAAGCGTTGATTAACCAAGATCCGGTTATTTCCCAACAGATTTCTCTGTGGACTCGTCAAGGTTCAAGAGCAATTCAAGGAAATTTATTGGTCATTCCAATTGAAGAATCGCTGCTTTATGTTGAACCTCTTTATTTAGAAGCAGAAAGAAATAGTTTACCAACTTTAGTGCGCGTAATTGTTGCCTATGAAAACCGCATCATCATGGCAGAAACTCTCGAGCAAGCACTCCAGGCTATCTTCCAACCAGAAACCCCGTCAAGTCCTCCCATTATCCGTCCAGTGGAGGAACCAGCTTTATAGCGCCAAAGACACCAGCAGCGATTTCTACCTAGAGTACGGTATCGGACAGAACAACGATTTTCAAAACTCTATACTAAATAGTAAAGGCTAGCGTAAAGGTGCAATAAGTCTGTTGCTCTTGATACGCGATCGCTACTACTACAACAAGTTAAAAAAGTCGCTATTGAAGTAGATGTACGCAGACAGAACGGAAATTGAGGATGCCGTAGAGCTTTTGCAAGAGCAAGTAGAAAGCTTAAAGCAAGAGCTGCATTACAAAGAGTTAGAACTGCAACAGATACAGCAAGAATTGATTTTTACAAATCAGGAGCTATGTGCCGTACTCACAGTAAAGCAGCTAACTCTTGATGAGGCTAAGGAATTAGCTAAAAACATTTTGGCAAGCCAGAATATTACTGGCGAATCTCTCTGTGAACTCCTCAGTGCTATCTATGGTACTCCAGTCAAAGCCGATGAGTTGCAGCAAATAGACACAGCAAGTTCTATTACTCGTCTGACAAACGCTCACCCTAATAATGCACCTGACCCTCTCAGGGGAAGTGAACTTAGAACTAAGTTTACATCGCTGGCAGAGCAAAGTGATAAACTTCAAGCTCGATCTAACAGGCTTAGACAAAAAGCTAATGAAGTTAAGGCTCACTGTAGAAAGCTCAAAACTCAGCTTCATGAATGTGTCAAGAATGTTAGTTAGCGCTCACCCTAAAGTATGGCGCTAGACTAACTCTCGTCCGGCTACGGGTACTTTATTTTATTAAACAGCGGCTTGCAGCCGGATGAAGTACATAGCCGAAAAGCGTTGTAAAAGCCTGGGTCGGCAGGCTTTTTTTTACCCTTAACTACCTTTCGGGAAGGCGTGCCTAAAGTCGATTCGGCATTTTTTTACAGCATCTTCTCAAGAAATTGCTTAGCGCGATCGCATTCTGGATTTGTAAAGAACTTGCTAGGCGGTGAATCTTCCGCCAGCATCCCTTTATCCAAAAACAAAATTCGATTGGCAACTTCTCGCGCAAACCCCATTTCGTGGGTGACAATTGCCATTGTGATCCCAGTTTTTGTAAGGTCTTTCATCACTTCCAGCACCTCTTTCACCATTTCCGGGTCGAGTGCGGAGGTGGGTTCGTCAAACAACATGATATCAGGCTTCATTGCCAAGGAACGCGCGATCGCTACCCGCTGTTTCTGTCCCCCTGACAACTTGGAAGGATAAACATCAGCCTTTTCTGCCAAGCCAACTTTACTCAACAACTCCATTCCTTCTCGCCGCGCCTCCTCCGCTGAAACATTTTTCACCTTTTTTGGTGCATACGTCACATTAGAAAGGACAGTTTTGTGAGGGAATAAATGGAAATGTTGAAATACCATCCCGACATTTTGACGAACCTTCATAATGTCAGTTTTTTGCGAGGTAATGTCTGCTCCTTGGATGTAAATCTTACCTGAAGTTGGCACTTCTAGTAAATTCATGCACCTCAAGAAAGTGGATTTACCAGAACCCGAAGGCCCAATAACTGCCACAACTTCCCCGTGTCCAATCTCAGTAGAAATTCCTTGCAAAACCTTGAGGTTGCCAAAAGATTTATGCAAGTTATCAACCTTAACTGCTGCGTTGTAATCTTCGTTCGAGTGCATAACCCCCCCATGTTAAACTCATGACCATTAAATAGTAAATCGCACCTGCAAATAGCAAAGGTTCAAAGTAGATATATTGTTCTGCTCCCACAATTTGGGCGCGGCGTAACAAGTCAGTTACACCAATTGTAGAGACTAATGCTGAGTCTTTCAGTAGTGCAATACTCTCATTTACCAATGCTGGCAAAATGTTTTTTATCGCCTGTGGCAAGATAATATCCAGCATCATTGGTCTGTAGGGAACACCAAGCGATAAAGCCGCTTCCCGTTGTCCTTTATCAACTGCCAGAATACCGCCGCGAATTGTCTCAGAAATGTAAGCGCCTGAGTTGAGAGTAAAAGTAATTACACCTGCTAACAAGGCGGGAATATTGTAGCCAATCAATTGAGGCGTTGCGTAATAAACTAAAGCGATTTGCAACAGTAGTGGTGTGCCTCGAAAGATAGATGTGTAGGCTGTGGCAAACCAAACCAAAGGCTTGAAGGTAGAAATCTTAAACAACGATAGGATTGTTCCCCAGATGAATCCTAAAACTGCGGAGATGGCAGTAAATTGGAGAGTAACTAATATTCCTTTTATAATGAAAGGAATCCGGGGCGTTATCTTAGCAAAAGCTAAGCTGGAACTACTCGCTGGTGTTTCGGTTTTCCCGTTATTTTCAAACCACTTTGTTACCAACTTGTCTATTTCCCCGTTCTGCTTCATTTCTGCCAGAACGCGGTTGAAGTCATTGACTAGAGGCGAACCTTTGGCGAAAGCGATCGCACTCCCTGCTTCTCCAGTATTGGGAACAGTATTAAATTCCAAATCTGGGTTATTGGCGATAAAGCCTTTGGCGATCGTATCTTCAATAATTGCAGCGTCGATACGATTTGATTTAACTTCTTGGATGATCTCCCCAGTCTTGTTTAGTGCGACAAGATTTGCGCCTTTTATTTCTTTAGCAGCTTTTTCTTGAGTTGAACCCAATTGAACGCCGACTTTTTTCCCGGCTAAACTTTCAGGTGTAGTTAGGTTGCTACCTTTTTGGGCAACAATTGTATTTTTGGCTTCATAGTAAATATTGGAAAAATCTACATTTTGTCTCCGTTCTGCTGTCGGTGTCATTCCAGCCATCGCAAAGTCAGCCCGACCTGATTGCACAGCAGGAATTATGCCGCTGAAATCTGTATCTTTAATATCGAGTTGAAACCCTAACTCTTTGGCAATATAGTTGGCAATATCTACGTCAAAACCAACAATATCAGCGCTACCACTAGCAGTATCTCGAAATTCATAAGGTGGATAGTCCGCTGACGTGACC
The DNA here is from genome assembly GCF_014695815.1 of Trichocoleus sp. FACHB-6. Classification (NCBI taxonomy): domain Bacteria; kingdom Bacillati; phylum Cyanobacteriota; class Cyanophyceae; order Leptolyngbyales; family Trichocoleusaceae; genus Trichocoleus; species Trichocoleus sp. FACHB-6. The sequence goes on along the minus strand of NZ_JACJOY010000121.1, from coordinate 22,152 downwards.
ATCACAAATTTTTTACCTTGATATTGGGGCGATTGTCCTAAGACGCGATCGCTTCTCCAACCTCCAAAAACCAAACTTATCGTCAGCGCGACAGAAAATAGGATAAAGAAGAGCCATTTCCTTTTTGGCATGGCTAGGAATTCCTTAATAGTTTTGATTATCAACATTTAACACTTAAACTATAGGATGATTTCTACTATCTTAAGGATGAGATTTTATTAACAAAAAGTTACATATTCATAAGTAGAAAGGGCGAATAGAATTCACATCTACACAGACTAAACTCGCCTTCGCGGGTTTCAAAAGTCCGCGTTAGCGCATAGGCGGACTTTATTTGTGTAGCCGCGAATTCTATTCGCCAGGTATATTTTTATCCTAAAAAACGAAACTTGTTCTCACCACACCAATCACAGCATCAGGATTTCGATCGTCATGATTAGGCGCTGTTAGCCAAAAGAAACCAGGAGTAATCGAAATATTTTCTGTTAACTGATATCTGTAAAAAGCTTCGATGTGATATCCCGTATCGCGATCGCTTCTTTGTCCGGGAGGTAAACCAATAGCCTGCGCTAAAGCACTATTGCTAGTACCAGTTAACTTAGGCTGCATCCCTAACACGATACCGCCCAAATTTCCCTTTTTCCCCAAATCAGGAAAAGCCAACGTCACTGCATAGTTCCAGACATCTGCATCCCCCTTGATATTACCAAGAGCGCGGGCGGCAGTATAACCCACCCAGCCGCCGAGTTCAAAGCGGGGACTGAAGCGGTAATTAACTTGTGCGCCGTAACCGTTACCCACCACGGGATTACCATCAGGATCGGTGAGATCGATGACTTTGGCGGCGTTGCTACCTGCAAGAGTATCGACACCAAAAGCTTGAGAAAAAGAGTTAAGGTAAAGCAACCCAACTTTCAAGCGATCGCCACTATAAACCAATTGGGCAAAAGCACTGTAACCACCATTAAATATACCTGAATCTCTGCCTGGGTTACTAGGCCCATTAGGCGCGTCTTCACCAAAGTAACCAACGTCTAAACTGATGGCTTTGCTAAGGGCATAATTTGCCGCAATACCTGCTCGATTTCCCAGTGGAAAATACACAGGATTGACTTGACCAAAATTAGAAATAGCACCAGTAGACGTGTCGATAAAAGGAGTAATTGTATCCGTAACATACGACGGATCAATTGACCCAGCTTCCAGATAAATTCTTAGTTTATCTCCCACTGGAAAGCGATACTCTAGCTGGCTGATTCTGGCATCATTATTTTGAGATACGCTACTAGGAGTAAAGCGAGTTTCGCCTGTTAAACCTGGATCTGGCCCTCCGCCAAATGTTGCCCCTGTGTCAAACTGTCTCAAATTAGTTATTTGAAAACGAGTTCTTAAACGGTCTTTTCCAGTGAAACTTGTATTAAAATCGATGCGAGTTCGATGACCGATAGTAGCATTGTTTACGTCGCTAGCATTCTCACCAAAAGCAGCGCCAGTATAGGTTATTACTTCACCGCCTAGTTTAGTAGTTGTGGAAAATTGGTTAGCTTCTATTTCGTTGGTTCTAGCTTCCAGCACATCGACTCGACCGCGTAGTGTTGCCAGTTCTGTGCTAAATTCATCAATCAGCCTTTGCAGCGTAGCTAAATCTTCTTTGGTGACAAAATCTGCGGTACTGGCGGCAATTAATTTCTCAATTTGCGTCAAACAAGCGTTTACCCCAGCGGCAAATTCATAGCGACTCAAAGCGCGATTCCCGCGAAAAGTGCCATCAGGATATCCTGCAATACAGCCGTAACGTTCCACAAGACTTCGCAATGCTTCATAAGCCCAATCTGTCGGCGTTACATCCCGCAACTGCGACATATTGGTAACTTGATCCATCGTATCCGTATCTTTCTCGGACGGGGAAACTGATTGATTATCATCGCTGTACTGATTAATTTGTTCTAGAGAAGTGTCTATTTCTAAAGAATCTGTGGTTTGACCAGTAGCTTTTGCTTGGGTAAAATTGACAATTAGCAACGTGTTGACTAGGGCAGCTATACCAAAAGGTATCTTCCCACAAAGTTTCCGCATAGTCTCTCCTGACACCTAAGTAGTGCATTGATGGATAAATTAAACCCTTAATGCAAAAGCTTAGAATATTTCTCACCCGTCGGTCTAAATTAGTATGAATCTACATTTAAAGCACGTTCATACGTTGTTATTCTTTATACCGAATTTAGTACAATTATTATAAATATTACATATTATATTTTTTCCAATATATAGGCACATTCTTCAATCAATATTTATTAATTTTTAAAATAGTTAAATTTCAGCCATAAGATAGATGAAAGAAAAATAAATATATAATGAAAAAAGGCAAAAGAAAGACGAATTAGATATAGCAATCCTAAATGATTCGTTAACCATTGTAGGGACACGGCACTGCCGTTTCCTTACGCCAGGGTCAATAATCGTTCACAAGTTAAATAGGATTACTATAAAACAATAGAAACATAGTAAATAATCTTCTTTCTTTTGCCTTCCCAAAAGGCTTACTGCCCCAAATAAGCTTCTAAAACTTCTGAGTTGCGCTGAATTTCTATCGGAGTACCTACAGCAAGATTGCGACCTTCCGCGAGAACCCAAACGCGATCGCATAGTGACATAATCACGTCCATATTGTGTTCAATAATCAAAAACGTCATCCCCTCGCGATTCCATTGGGTAATGTACTCGCAGATTTGATTAATCAACGTCGGATTCACCCCCGCCGCTGGTTCATCCAACAAAATCAACTTCGGCTGAGTCATCAGCGCCCGCGCCATTTCTAGCAGTTTGCGTTGTCCGCCAGACAGCGCCCCTGCGTAGTCCTGCGCCTTCGCAGCCAAACCCACAGATTCCAACATACTCATCGCCCGTTCCCGCAGTTGCTTTTCTTCTTTAACAACCAGATGCGGCTGAAGCCAGACATTCCAAAAGTTCTCCCCAGTTTGCTTCTGCGCCCCTAAGAGCATATTTTCCATCACCGTCAGCCGCGACAGCACCCGCGCTACCTGAAACGTGCGAACCATCCCCATCTGGGCAATTTGATAAGGCTGTAAGTGTTCAATAGGTTCGCCGTCAAAAATGGTTCGCCCTTTATCTGGGCGAATAAAATTAGACAAAAGGTTGAAAAGAGTAGTTTTGCCAGCACCATTCGGGCCAATCAGCCCAGTGATGCTACCTTGAGCTACACTAATTTCGGCATTATTCACCGCCCGGACTCCGCCGAAGCTTTTGTACAATCCAGTAGCGGCCAGCAAAGATATTTCTGTTTGGGGTTTTTGGTATTCTTCCACCACATCCGAACTGTTTTCGACATGGTGGGTGCTACCGTTTAAAGAATCATCAGAAAGTGAATTGGGCGGAATGTGAGAATTATTTGCCAAGGGTCAATTCCTCTTTTTTTCCCAAGATACCTTGCGGTCGCCAAATCATCAGCAACATTAGGATTAAACCAATCAGCATAATTCGCAACGCCCCCAAACGCGCACTATCGAGGTTAACAAGTCCGGGAAGGATAAAGCGAGTTGCCTCGAAATATGCCGAGAAAATAATTGCTCCTAGTATAGTACCTAGATTGCTACCAGCACCGCCCAAAACCACGATTGTCCAAGCGTTGAAAGTAATTAGAGGCTCAAAGTTAGTCGGGTAAACTGTTTTCAGATACCAAGCATAGAACGAACCAGCGACACCCGCGATCGCGCCCCCCAACATAAACGCTTGCAACTTATACCAAAAAACATTCTTTCCCAACGCTTTCGGTATTTGCTCATCTTCCCGGATAGCTTTCAGCACTCGACCCCAAGGCGATCGCACCAACCTCTCCAGCAGCCAAAACGTCAGCCCTAACACCAACAGGGACAACACCATCAACCCAATATTCAAATCCAGTGGCAGAGAATCTAGTGGCAGCGCATACCCCGATCTTCCTACTGAAGTACGAGCTTGCACCCCAAAGCTGCCAAAAGTCAACTCCTCCTCATTCAGCGCCACCAGACGCAGCAACTCGGCAACCCCAATAGTAACAATCGCCAGGTAATCCTCCCGCAACCGCAGCGTCGATAAACCAATCAACAGACCCAACAGCGCCGCCACAGCTGCACCAATCAAAACCGCAAAAATCAGCGGTACGCCTTTCATACTCAACAATACTGTGGTATATGCACCAACAGTCATAAAGGCAACGTGTCCAAAATTAATCAGCCCCGTAAAGCCCCACTGTAAATTTAACCCCAGGCTAAACAGCGCAAAGGTCGCAGTAAAAGTTACCAAAAAAATTAGATAGCCAATCATGTCACGCTTGTGAAACGTAATGAAACAATGGACTTTAGACTTTAGACTTTAGACTATCTAGAGTCCTCTAACAAGGGGCAACCGTTTTATAAAAACAGCACCCGAAGAAAGAAGATGTTAATTTGTTCAGTGGTATTTAAGTATGAATTTTGTCAGAGGCCGGTTACAACGCTTAATTGCTAAGATGCCTAAGTTAATCGAGAAACTAACTGATGATAACTTGGAAGACACTTGGCAAGTTCTACAACAGGTTTATTATGACCTCTATATGCTCAAAGCCATCCAAGAGTCGAAGCAAAGCGTACAGCCAGGGGAAAGCCTAACCCGCGAAGAGGCTATACGTATGTTGCAATTCCCCTAAGTTTTTCCATCACTGGGGAAATGTGTTTGGCAGCATGAAGAGTGCAAAATAAATTGGGTGTGCCGATTAAAATAAGCTAAAGCTGGAAAGTGAAACTAGAAGTGCGCTACGCCCGGTCTTTTTTGCGTGACCTTAAAAATTTAGAGTACGCGGCTAGAGAACGCATCTATGAATTCGTTTTTGAAGAGTTCATGCGGATCAATCAAATTTATGACCTACCGGAATTACAGCGACTCGGTTCCGATACCATTTTCTACCGCTTCAGTATAGATGACTATCTGATTGCAATTGAGGTGACAGGGCATATTGTTAAATTCCTGCGGGTTCTGCCTAAACCTGATTTGTAAGCTGGGGATTGAGGATTGGGTATTGGAAGGACTCTTACCCAGTCCCCAGTCCCCAGTCCCCAGCCCCCAGTCCCTTCTCTTAGGGAGACGAAAAGAAATTTAGAATTTTACTTCTGGGTTGTTTCGGCACAAATACCGAATTTTAGACTGTAAGCACAGAAGTAATGCGATCGCTTACCTTACACTTGTGTTGACTGAAAACACGCTTGGTGAGATTCGCTTATGGATGCAGTGGCACTTTGGCAACGGTACCAGGATTGGCTCTACTATCACGAGGGGTTAGAATTTTACCTCGATATCAGCCGGATGCGGTTTGATGATGAGTTTGTCCAATCGATGCAGCCGGGGTTTGAGAAGGCGTTTAAGGAGATGGCAGAATTGGAGGGAGGCGCGATCGCTAACCCTGACGAAAACCGCATGGTCGGACACTACTGGCTGCGCGATCCCGACTTAGCCCCCACCCCGGAAATAAAACAACAGATTGTCAAAACTTTAGAAAAAATTGAAGCCTTTACCCAAAAAGTCCATAGCGGGGAAATTAAGCCCCCCAACGCCCCCAAATTTACCGACATTATCTCCATTGGCATTGGCGGTTCAGCACTTGGCCCTGAGTTTGTCGCCGAAGCCCTAGCGCCAGATTTCCCACCCCTGGCAATTCACTTCATCGACAACAGCGATCCCGCTGGTATCGACAGTATCCTCAACAAACTCAAAGACCGACTAGCCAGCACCCTAGTCTTAGTCATCTCCAAATCTGGGGGAACGCCAGAACCGCGCAACGGCATGATTGAGGTGCAAACAGCCTATGCTGCTCAGAATTTGAACTTTCCCCCCCAAGCCGTCGCCATCACAGGAGACGGCAGCAAATTAGACCAGCAGGCAAAGTCAGAAGGCTGGTTAGACACCTTCCCAATGGAAGACTGGGTGGGAGGAAGAACTTCGGAAATGTCAGCCGTGGGGTTGGTTCCAGCCGCTTTGCAAGGCATCGATATCCGCGCTATGCTTGCCGGTGCAAAAGAAATGGATGCCGCCACCCGCATTCCCAAACTGAAAGAAAACCCAGCGGCACTGCTTGCCCTCAGCTGGTACTTCGCTGGCAACGGCAAAGGCGAAAAAGACATGGTGGTGTTGCCTTACAAAGACAGCCTGCTGTTATTCAGCCGCTATCTGCAACAGCTGGTGATGGAATCTTTGGGCAAGGAAAGAGACAAGGACGGTAATATCGTTCACCAAGGCATCGCCGTCTATGGCAACAAAGGCTCAACTGACCAACACGCCTATGTCCAGCAGTTGCGAGATGGGGTTCCGAATTTCTTCTTAACCTTTATTGAAGTGTTACGCGATCGCTCTGGCAACTCCCCAGAAATAGAGCCTAGTGTCACATCAGGCGACTATCTATCCGGTTTCTTGCAGGGAACGCGACAAGCTCTTTACGAAAATCACCGAGATTCTATCACCGTGACGATTGGGCAAGTCAATCCCCGCATGGTGGGAGCGTTAATTGCATTGTATGAGCGGGCTGTTGGATTTTATGGAATCCTTGTCAATATCAATGCTTATCACCAACCAGGTGTAGAAGCTGGTAAAAAAGCTGCCGCCACCATTCTCGACTTGCAGAAACAAGTTTTGCAAGTCCTACAGGAAGAAGGCACTGCCCTCTCTCTTACCCAATTAGCACAGAAAGCTGGTGCTTCCGATCAAGTTGAGGCGATTTACAAAATCCTGCGGCATCTCCATGCCAACCACCGGGGTGTCGCCTTAGAAGGCAATTTTGCCAAACCAGCGACTTTGATGGTTTCCGCCACCTAATTTCTCGTTTTCTCGTTCCCAGACTCAGCCGGGAAAATAGCTCGTTTGACCTCTCCCCAACCTCTCCGGGAGCAAGGGGAGGGGCAACAGGCTCCCCTTCCGGCACTTTGTGCCGCTTCGCTAACGTAGGCAAAACTGGGTGATTAGGTTTTTCAGTAGTGTTTTTGTGGGGGAGGTTCCAGCCTGGAGTTTAGGCTAAAAACAAGCGATCGCTGGAGTAATTTAATGCCCTTGATCATCTGGGAATTGTGGTTGGCGTGGAAAATCTCCAGGTTGGAAACAAGATCAGTCTCGCTAACATAGAATCACATATCCTGTGGTTAAAAAAGGTACTCAAATTTTTAAGTCTCGGCTCTTAAGAGTCACCTAGCTTGACTCTAAACTCCAGTAGGTAGCTAGAGAAGGAATATTGCACCCTAAAAATTCCGGGGTAATGCTTTTGGCATTACCCCGAAATTTTTTGCGCCCTAAATCAATGCCCTAATGTCATCAGTATCAAACAACAAAAAGGTCATTATTAGTCATCGCTAAGCCAGTTGAGAGTTGAGCTACTTGGATTTGTGCAGCTCCACCTTTACCATCAACATCAAAGAACAAACCACCCGTACTCTGGTTGTAGATAAAGCGATCGCTGGTATCAGCTGCACTAGCACCCAGCCAAAACTGTTGGGTTGTAATTACAGCTCCAGTAACTAAATCGCTACCAAAACTATCACTGTAAACGTGGATCGTATCCTCAGCAACATTAAAATCAGCGATGGTATCCATCCCTTCGCTAGGGCTGGCAAAGACAAAGATATCTGCACCTTTACCGCCTTTAAGCAAATCATTGCCCGTACCGCCAAACAGCGTATCGTTATTGTAATTGCCTACAAGGGTGTCATTGCCAGCGCCACCAATGAGAGTATCATTCCCAACTTTTCCTCGCAGGAAGTTGTTAGCTGCATTCCCAATCATCAGGTTGCCAGAATAGTTACCGATCCCACTAATAGCACTGTCACCCTCAAGCGAGAGATTTTCAATGCCAGGGCTGAGAGTAGTGCTAACCGAAGTCACGAGGAAGTCGGTGAGCATAGCTGTACCCGTTGGAGTGGCGATAGTGGTATTGGTGGGATTGGATAGATTAACGCTGAAAGATTCCAGCGCTTCGCTTAGGGAGTCGTTGAGAATCGGGACGCTGATAGTAGCGGTAGTTTCTCCAGGCGCAAACATGAGTTGTCCAGAGGTGGCGGTGTAGTCTGAGCCAGCTGTAGCACTCCCGGTGACAGTGGCATAGTTGACTGTCACCGATTGGGTGCTAGCGGCTGATAGGCGAACTGTGAAAACGGCGTTGGGGGTGTTGCTGTCGCCTTCGATGACGTTGGTACCGATGATTCTGAGGGTAGGTGGGGGATTGACAGTAATACTGGCTGTCTCAGCAGCGAAGCTGAAAGGCGTTGCCCCGTCACTGATACTCGCGTTCACTCCCGTTGTGCCGCTAGCAAGTCCGTCTGTAGCATCCCAAGCCTGGAAAGTAATGCCGTTTGTAACCGTACCACTATACTTAGTACCGGGAACGAAGCGGATGCGATCGCTTGCGGTGTCTGTCAAAACTGTGGCATTCGTGGCGGACACCACAAAGTTATTCCAGGTATTCCCATCATCAATGGAGTATTGCCAGGTGCCATTGGTATTATTGACGGCGGTGACGGCAATTCCTTCAACAGCACCTGCGTCTGAGTCAGTAATAGGGTCGCCGTTAGCGCCACTGGCAATTAAGGCAGAAACCAGGGTGCCAGTATTGTTGGCATCACCTTGGTTGATGGTTGTTAGGGTAGGATTCCCCGTGTTGTCAAGTACGGGGGCGCTGTTGTTAGCGGCGACAAAGATATCCTTTTGACCGTTGGTATCACCACTCACTAGAGTGCTGGCATCAGAATGAAACGCTACATAGCGTCCATCGGCTGATAGGGAAGGGGAGTCTGAGTGAGTATTCCCCTGAGTACTGTCATTAGAGAGGGAGAGGCGACTGGTGGTACCCGTCTGTCGGTCGTGGATAAAAATATCCCTTTGACCGTTGGTATCGCCACTCACCAAGTTGCTGGCAAGAGAATAAAATGCTACGTAGCGCCCATCAGCGGAAATGGAAGGATCGAGAGAGTAGTTATTCCCCTGAGTACCGTTACTGGCAACCGAGAGACGGCTGGTAGCGTTGGTCTGTTGGTCGTAAACGAAAATATCGGATGCACCGTTGGTATCGCCACTCACCAAGTTGCTGGCACTAGAATAAAAGGCCACATAGCGTCCATCAGCTGAGATAGAGGGGCTGCGGGAGTAGTTATTCCCCTGGGTGCCGTCACTGGCAACTGAGATCCGACGGGTCGTGTTAGTCTCTCGGTCGTGGACAAAAACATCGGATGCACCGTTGGTATCGCCACTCACCAAGTTGGTAGCAAAAGAAGCAAACGCCACATAACGTCCATCGGCGGAGATGATGGGTTCGTAGCAGTAGTTATTCCCCTGAGTGCCGTCGCTGGCAATCGAGACGCGGCTGGTCGTGTTAGTCTCTCGGTCGTGGACGAAAATATCGGATTGACCGTTGGTATCGCCATTCACCAAGCTGCTGGCATTGGAATAAAACGCTACATAGCGCCCATCGCCGGAGAGAGAGGGGTCGTAAGAGTTACCTCCTTTATAAGTGCCGCCACTGGCAACGGAAACGCGGCTGGTAGTGTTAGTCTCTCGGTCGTAGACGAAAATATCGACACTTCCAGAGGTATCGCCACTCACTAAAGTGCTAGCCTGAGACTCAAACGCTACATAACGTCCGTCCGCGGAGATAAACGGGTCGTAGGAGTAGTCATTCCCCTGAGTGCCATTACTGGCAATGGAGACGCGGCTAGTAGTGTTAGTCTCTCGGTCGTAGACGAAAATATCGGAAGTGTTGTTAGTGTCGCCACTCACCAAGCTGCTGGCAGTAGACTGAAACGCCACGTACCGTCCGTCACCGGAAATAGAGGCGTAGTCTGAGGAGCCATTCCCTTGAGTGCCGTCACTAGCAACGGAGACGCGGTTGATGGGAAGAACAGCACCGTAAGCCTCCCTCACCAACTGCCCAAACGCCAAATCGGCTTTGATGTTTCCAGTGGTGAATTCTAGTTCCCAGTCACCGCCTTTTGCCTCACTACCAGTGCGGTTGGTAGAAGCAGCGAAAACTGCTCCTGTCAGCTGACTCAACTGTTGCACGAAGGCTTCCCCCACCTGGCCCGCTGCCACATCGCAACCATACAGGAGAATGTCGGCATCAGCTGTCAAGGCACCTGTCCACTGCTCCCAAAAGCTGGTGTAGGCTTCCAAGTTGTCAGAATTGAGCAGAGTTGACCCCAGTTGCAAATTGCCTTCGCTGCCGTGGGAGACAATATGAACGCTACTGATGTCGGTGCGGTTTGCCAACACCTGTGCAATTTGCACTACTCCATTCTGCAAAGGGTCAAGGATAATTACCTCAGTTTCTGGTTTGACACCAGCAACAAGACTTTGGTAATCCTCAACTGTAGAGTCAATGAAGACGATTTCTTTTCTTGGGGAAGCTGAGATGAGAGAAGTCACTTCTCTTGAGTTGCCACCACTCTTGGTGCCATTAAAAGTGGGATTTAGTTCTTGATTTTGAGAATAAGAGTTATTCCAGAGATTTCCCATGATTAATTTTCTGGTAGATATCTTGTTTAAACATCACAATAGGGATGCTTTTGCACTTGCAAAAGCATCAATTTTCAAGGCTATGAATTTAATAAGAACTCAATAACGCCGCCCGTTTAGAGCAATTGATAATATTTATTCCCTTGTCTAAAATTAACTGACTCTTTTCCTTGGGGTAAACCGAATCTTTACTGAAATTGCTAAATTATTTAGTAAAGTTTGGGTAAAGATTTCAAATCTTTATCCGAACTGATAAGTGCTTAATTATAAATACTTAGGGTTATTAGTAATTCAAGTTATTGGTAAAGCACTTTTGGCTTTGGCAATATCCGTAAACATACGGAATAACATGGAAAATATAGGTAGTTAGGGGATAAGGTAATAGCGTTGGTAGACAGAAGAGGAGGCGTATTAATTACCTGTCCCGCGGAATCATTGGGCGCTATCCTATCGCTAGGATTTTTGCAGCAATGCCCTTACTAGCGCTGCAAGGATGGCTGTTGAACAATTGTGCGAGATGGCTAGAGGACATCATGGAGGGGTTAAAACTCTGCCCCATCTATCAGTGTCGTTGGCAGTGGTAAAGTGAGAAGGGCGATCGCTTCAAACGTAGCAACTATTCAGATAAATTCCACCAATAGGAAAAAATGACGCGATCGCGATCGCGTCGAACATCTTCTAATTCCTCTGACAATCGGCTTCTCAGTCGGCGTTTGAGCCGCCAACCGTAATCTTCAGGAGTTTTATGATGGTGCTGTTGCAAAACCGATATCAGTACATTCCTTTGAGCGATCGCCATCTACTTGCAGTTACAATTCCCTACGGTGCTATCAACCCCAATTCAGAACTGTGTTTGCTAGTGAATGCAGTGCTGGGTCATGGTTTTCCCACGATCCAGATTATCGTGCCATGACACCATCTATTCCTATACGATCTGGCAGATGCAAAAGCATAGCTTAAAAAAACCGAGGCAGAATTTCGATTTTCTCGAACAATCGAAACTCTGCCTTCAGTAAAAATGGGAAATTAACAACTTCCCATTTTTAATCTTTGAGTAAACTTGGGCAAGTCAGAACAAACACGTCTCGCGTACCTTCACCAGAAACTAGCGGTTGGATAGGAGTAGTGTAGTGAAAAAACTCGTCATCATTGACTAATAGCAAGTCCCCTGGATTGAGGATTTTATGAAAAACTGGACTCTCCTTTTTGGACTTATACAGTTCGGTTTCCCCGCCTTGAATATTGTTCCTACCCACAGAAAATATCCCTACAAAATCAGTGCCATCTTTATGAATGCCTTCAGGCGCTGGGTTTCCATAATTATCCGGCGAACAGGTAGTTCTGATTTGATGAACTCCAATTTCAACAGCTTGTTCGTCGAGCTGGCAGTAATCAATAAAAGCCAACACCAGCTTTTTAAAATCCTCAAGTTTTGTAATGGCATCATCGAGTTCGGCAAACTCTCTCTTAATGTCCCCCAGTAATGGATTGTATTTTTTGCTTTGGAACAAGTAGCCATGAGGCAGCTTGATTAACTCATCCCCCAATACTTTGAAGCGAGATAACCTTCTAAAGCGATAATTACCTTTGATATAAGGGTCAACAGGAAGATTGGTAAAGAATGGCTTAAACTCCTCAATGTTTACTGACTTGACTTTGTGCAAAGTAAACATCATGGCATAAGCCAAATTTTTGACTTCAGATAGCGTTTGCATAGCTTTTTCTCCAATAAGCATTGATCCCTATATATTCAGCCTCTTTATGAGGACTCTATATCAAGCATAGATTCAGAAAAATAAAAAACTATTATATTTGATACAAAACTCATATAAATTTTTGATGAAGCTGGCTGCCATTTTGTGTAGCAGCTCTAAATGATTCCTGAAGGTGAGATCCCTGACTTTTTGGAGAAGTCGGGGATCTGATGAGCTGCCTGACAACTCAAATAGGATTGGTATATAAAACTTGCGGTTATCGCATCTTGACGCCTGGTAAAAAGCTTTAAGACCGCACCGCATGAACCAACGCCTGACACGCTTTTAAAAAGATGCCCACATCCACGCCTAGCCCGACATACTGAACCCCAGCATCAATCCACTGCTTCGCGGTTTCCGGATTATCGGCAAAGGTGCCAGCAGCTTTCCCAGCGTTGCGGATGCTGGTAACGCATTTCTGCATCAAGTCAATAACCCGCGGGTCGCGTACCTGTCCGGGAATTCCCAACGACTGCGACAGGTCATAAGGGCCGAGAAATATAACATCGATGTGGGGGACACTGACAATCTCTTCGATGTTTTCCACGCCGCGCCTGCCTTCGACGTGAACGACAATTAAAGACTCTTGGTTTAGCCGATCGGTAATTTGCGTGCCATCTGCCCCATACACACCAGCCCTGGTGTAGAATGATAGACCGCGAGAACCAAGAGGGCTATACTTGGCACCATGCACAACGTCTGCTGCGTCCGCTTGGGTTTCAATCTGAGGCACCTGGACACCTGCGCTGCCGATGTCTAGCGCTCGTTGGATTTGTGGCGCGTCATTCTTGCTGATGCGTATAATAGGTGCTAATCCCACGCAGTCTGCTGCACGGCATAGGTCTTCGGCAACTAGCGTGTTTAAGGCACCATGTTCCATATCAATGACAGCGAAATCAAATCCGGCGTGTCCGCAGATTTCAATAAATGCGGGATAGGCGCAATTGATAAATGGACCTAGTACGACTTCGCCCTGCTGGAGTTTTTGTTTGAGTCGGTGTTCACGCATCCTCAGCTTTTACCTCAATGGGTAGAAAAGTTGCCTAAAACTTATAATGTTTTAATCTTATAAATAAAATTGACTTATTCTAGGGGTTAAGTACGCTGTTTCCTGTTTGCCATGCCTTTGCTCATCCTGGTTGCCGATGACGATCCAGGGATTCGTCTTTCTATTAGCGATTATCTGGAGCTGTCTGGCTATTCGGTCATTACAGCCGAGGATGGTCAAGCCGCACTCGGCTTGGTTGAGAAGTATCATCCTCATTTGCTGGTGACAGACATTATGATGCCTCGGATGGACGGCTACGAACTGGTGCGGCAGCTTCGTCAGCGTCCAACCTTCCGCTTACTACCTGTGATTTTTTTGACAGAACGTGCCAGTACCTCAGAACGGATTCAGGGGTATAAGTTGGGGTGCGATCTTTATCTGCCCAAGCCGTTTGAACTGGAGGAGTTGGGAGCGGTGATTCGCAATTTGTTGGAGCGATCGCAAATGATCCAAGTCGAGTGGCGATCGTTCATCCAAGGTGGAGCTGCACCAACACAAGAAGTCGAAGCTTCTCGACTTTCTCCACCTGTTGCTTCCGTGATACTCAACCTCACTCAGAGAGAACAGGAAGTTCTAGATCAACTCACCAAAGGTCTATCTAATGGCGACATCGGCAACAAGCTGCACCTGAGTCCTCGGACGGTGGAAAAGCACGTCAGCAGTCTACTGAGAAAAACGGAAACTAACAACCGATCCGAACTGGTGCGTTTCGCTATGGAGCATCATTTGGTGGAATAGTCAATAGTTAATAGCTAATTGTTTAAATGCCATTAGCTGTAATGTGTTGCAGCAGACCCTCACAGGCATCTAAAAGTAAATCTATGACTTTATTAAATCCTTCCGGGCCACCATAGTAGGGGTCAGGAACTTCCTTGGCGGTATGGTGGGTGCAAAAGTCACACATTAGGCGCACTTTGTCCTGATACTTGAGAGCTGGATCAAGGGAGAGGATATCTTGGTAGTTTTCTCGATCCATTGCCAAAATTAAATCAAATTCCTCAAAGTTTGACTTTTGAAATTGCTGCGCTTGACCCTGAAGCGTAATTCCACGCGCCTTAGCGGCTATTGCCATGCGTCTGTCTGGAGGACTGCCAATGTGATAACCTCCAGTACCGGCAGAATCGCAGCTAATGCGATCGCTTAAATCCGCTTGCTCAATCAAATGGTTCATAATGTTTTCTGCCGCAGGCGAACGGCAAATATTACCAAGGCAGACGAATAATAACTTGTAGGGCATATGGTAAGATATCTACTTTTGTACTCTAATGCAGTAACGATTCCCTGAATACCGCACCAGCATTTAGGGAAAAGTCAGTTGGCACAGCAAATTCATCATAGGTTGTCATCTACCACGCTGTTAAGTTTAGCAACGAAATTGCAGCATAGCGCGATCGCTTGCCGAAGGCAAAAGGCAAAAAGCAAAAGGCAAAAAAGAATAAATATTTACCTTTGCTTTTTAACTTTTAACTTCCCTTGTTCGTTGCTTATTTGAGGTTTATTACTTGATGTTTAAAAAGTCCGGCTACAGCTACAAATCTTACCAAAAACGCCGCCAGCCGCCTCAGCTTCTCCTCTTACTCTTAGCCCTGCCCCTATTCTTGATTTTTCTAGAATTGTTGGCACGGGTTTTCGTGGGTGTCGCAGGCAAAAGCCCCGAATTGGCAGCCTATGAAGGCGAACCACCAGAAGTTACAGCTTACCGTCTTAAGTTCCTCGATCAAAACCAGCAACCCTTCGACGGTCTACCCAACTATGGGCATCTGATTGCTAATCGGCGTTTATCTGTAGGATATGAGCTGGCTCCTAACCAGAAGAGCAAATTTTGGCGCATTAACCAGCAGGGTTTTCGTGACAACGAAGCGGTTCCCCTAGCAAAACCCAAAGATGAAATTCGGGTTTTCGTTTTGGGCGGATCAACCGCCTTTGGTCACATGAATTTGAGTAACCAAGAAACCTTCGCTAACAAGCTTGAAGGTAGCCTCAATATACGAGTAGCCAAACAAAAAGCGGCTCCGGAGAACTTTCGCCCAGATTTTTTGCCTTACTACAAGCCAGAACGAATAAAAGCGCTCTCCTTACCGCTACGGATTCGCGAAGGCAAATATCGCGTCATCAATGCGGCAGTACCAGGCTATACTTCTGGCAATCAACTAGCTCAATTAGCGCTCCAGATTTTGCCTTATAAGCCGGACGCGATCATAGTTTTGGATGGGTATGGTGACTTAATGTTGCCCAGCACCGAAAACGAAACGGATATTCCTCATTTAGACAAATTTCTGAACAATGCGCCTGGGCATCTAGGGTTCGTTCTGAGCCAGGATATTAAGCGCTGGCTAAGTCAAACGTATCTAGTGAAAGCAACGCAGTATTGGGTGTTGAAACCGCAGCCATCGGTAGATCAGCTGAGTATGGCGGTGAGTGAGGAAAGTTTGCCTTTAGAAAAACGTTTGGCGGCTTCGCCAGCTGAGTTGAAGCGTCGGGTTGAGCGCTATAGCGATCGCATGAAGCAGATGGCTATTTTGACAGCACCGGCAAAGATTCCTTTGCTTGTAGTTACTCAACCCGAAATTACCGGGCGCTCAACAAGTAGTATGTCGGAAAAAGAGCGGCAGCTTTTGGGCGAACTAGGTTCAACCTACACTCAACGAGTCAAAGACGGTTATGTACAATTAGCCGCAGCCAATCAGCAGCTAGAGCGAATGTATGGGCAAAATGTGAAAACGCTGAACTTCTACCAACTTTACGAGAAGTCTCCCCGTCAGGCTTTCTCTGATGCCGTTCACCTGACGGATGAAGCTAATACAATCCTGGCAGATAGACTCTACAAAACTATGTTGGAGTTACCTCTGCTTCAGATTGCAACTCAGAAGCCGAGATAGGGGTTGGGGACTGGGAACTGGGGACTGGGGACTGGGGACTTAGGGACTAGGTAAGCCTTCTTCCTCTTTCCCAATCCCCAATCCCCAATCCCTAACTACATCGGTAGATCGAGTCCACTGGTGAGTTCTTCCATGCGCGATCGCATGGTTGCTGTGGACTTCTCGTAGGCATCTTTCATCGCCGCCGTCACTTGTCCAGAAAGGGCTTCTGCCCCCAAATTGTAGGCATCTGCTGAAATTTCTACCCGCAGAGGTTCTTGATTACCGCTCAAGTAAACCTTGACGGTGCTATTGTCGTTAGTTCCCTCAATCTCCATTTGCTCCAGTTCTTCCTGAAGCCTTTTAGCACCTTCTTGAACCTGCTGGGCTTTTTTGAAAGCTTCGGCTAGTTCTTTCATTTTGCCTAAACCGAAGCCGAATCCTTTTTGTGTCATGACTATTTAACGCTGTATTAGTTGGACTTGCAAGTCTATCTTGATCTTAGTATTGTTGAGGCCGTGCGACATCTCTACACAGGTTGAAAGTCACCTAGGATTTTCACTTCCGGCTCTAAAGACAGTGACCAGCGATGTTCCACTTGCTGCTGAATATAGCGGATGAGTTGGAAAATATCACTAGCTTTGGCACCGCCGCAATTAAGGATAAAGTTAGCATGGCGCTGGGAAACTTGAGCGCCGCCAATTTGGTATCCTTTGAGACCAGTTTGTTCAATCAACCAAGCTGCTTTGTGGGGGTTGGGATTGCGGAAAACGCTCCCACAGGAAGGCAAGTTGTAAGGTTGACTGGTGCGCCGTTGTTCTAGATGTTTGCTGGTTGCTGCCATAACGAAGGCAGGATCTGCTCCAGGCTGAAGCTGGAAGGTTGCTTGGGTGACTAAGCGATTGCCTCCTTGCAGTATTGAGGTACGATAAGCAAATTTGAGTTTTTCCGGGGTAAGAATTTCTATTTTCCCGTCTGGTGAGAAGACTTGGGTGTTGGCCAAAATATCAGCAGTACAGCTAGTGTGAGCGCCCGCATTCATCACTACTGCGCCGCCGACTGTACCGGGAATGCCAACTGCCCATTCTAGCCCTTGCCAACCGCGTTCGGCTGCTTGCCATGCGAGGCGGGCTATCGGTTCTCCTGCACCTGCACTCACTAGACCAGTTTCGAGGTCAAAGTGAGTCTGACGGAGATGGCGAGTACAAATAACTAAACCGGGAAGCCCGTTATCACTTACCAGTAAATTTGAACCAGCCCCCAACAAAGTAATTGGTAACTCCTCAAAATTAGCCCATTCAAAACTGGCTTGCAGTTCTTCGATGCGACGGGGAGCCACGTACCACTCGGCGGGGCCTCCTACTCTGTAAGAGGTGAGTCGGTCGAGTGGTGCTTGCGATCGCAATAAACACTCAGTTCCTGGTAAGTAAAGGGGTGAAGATTTCAGGGATTCTTTGCTGGGGTTAACAGAAGCGTCCAAAACGCTTGGTGGATCATAGGAAAGAGTCATATCAATTCGCTAATGAGAATGCCGAGACAGCTGACACCACGGAAGAAAGGCCATTATTTATCAGTCATTGGTCATTACAAAAGCTGTAACCAATGACTCATGACTATTAACTACTTCCTTCTTTTTGATAGAAAGCCATGACCTCTGGAATAATTTGATTCAGGTTTCCCGCTCCCAAAAACAGAGCCAAGTCGCCTGGTTGGAGGATTCGGGTAAGCAACCTACAGATTTCGGGGAGAGACGGTTGGTAGTGAACATTCGGATGATGGGTTGCAATTAATTCTGCGACCTGTTCACCGCTAATCTGCCCCAAATTTGGTTCTCCCGCGCTGTAGATATCACTGAGGACAACAATGTCGGCATCCTTAAACGACTGTGCAAATTCTGCCAAAAAAGTGACAGTCCGGCTGTAGCGATGTGGCTGGAAGATTGCCACAATCCTGCGCGGTGCTTTGACTTGCAAACGTGCTGCCCCTACTGTGGCGATGATTTCGCTGGGGTGGTGGGCATAGTCATCTACAAAGCAGATGCCATTGCTCTCGCCCCGCAGCTCAAATCGACGGCGTGCGCCCTCGAAGGATGCGATCGCTTCTGCAATTACCCCAAAATCTACACCCAATTTGCGCCCTACAGCTACTGCCGCCAGAGCATTGCTCAGATTGTGCGCCCCTAGCAACTTCACTGAAAGCTTCCCTAAAATTTTTCCTTGTTCCCAAACTCTGGCCTCTGTGCCGTCAGCTCCATAATTAATTTCATCGACGGTGTAATCAGCCCCAGAGTCCCGCCGCAGGCTATAACTAATTTCCGGTTGCAAGGAATCTTTAACTACCGCGCAATCGATGCAACCTATGACACTTTTACACCGAGAAGCGAATATCTCGAAGGTGTTAATCACTTCTTCGAGGCTATCGTAGTGGTCTGGATGATCCAGTTCAATGTTTGTCACTACCCCAATGGCAGCTGAAAGTCTAGATAAAGAACCATCAGATTCATCTGCTTCTGCAACCAGATAGGGCCCTTCTCCTAAACGCGCATTGCCTTCCCAGGCATTTACTTCTCCACCTACTACAATTGTCGGGTCTAACCCGGCTTTTAGCAGCAAATACCCAATCATGCTGCTAGTTGTGGTTTTGCCATGAGTACCAGCGACCGCAATACTCTGGTAATCCTGAATCAAAGCTGCCAGTAAATCCGAACGATGAAAAATCGGACAGCCTAAATCAAGTGCTGCCCGATATTCAGCATTTGCCGGATTGATTGCTGTGGAACAAATCACTTGCGGCAAGGTCATCGACATTACTTTCTCATTCGTAGATGACCATCGACCGCCAGAACGGACTTGTCCGTTCTTCTCTGGTTCCAAAGAAGATTCTTTTGCGTCGCTTATGCCTATAACTGCCGCTTTCTCCGCTTCAGTGTCTCTACTCGGTTGAAAAAATTCTAAGTTTGAGGCATCTTGACTACCAAAAATGTGAGCGCCAACTGCCTGCAAACGCTTGGTAATATGGCTCGAATGAATATCCGACCCAGATACAGGCAACTTACGTTTAGCTACAACGTAGGCGAGAGCTGACATTCCAATTCCACCAATGCCGATGAAATGAAATGGCCTCCCGGTAAAATCAACTGTATTCGGCATTTTAGCTCCTTACACACCACACCACATCCAGGCTGCACCGATAACACGCGCTATCATATCAAGAATTGATTTTTCTTGATACAACCTTGTCGAGATTTACAATACAATCCCAGAGCGCAATTCGATAATAAGAGTATTTTTGTTTCACGCAATACCCGCACTTCAAGAGCGTAGCACTAGGCACCCTAGTTAGATTAACTACACACTAGGTTATTCCTGACCCAGTAGCTTCTATCATGAGATGGTTTTTATCTTTACTCGTCAAAATTGCTTACACTCCGGAAACTTCTTGAAAAGACTAACACCATAGTTGGTTGCAGTTCATCCGAGTTTTCACTGTTGGACAAAGACTATGGGAGACAAGCTGGGTTGGCTGTTGTATTATGCAAAACTGGGGAATTTTGGGTGGCACCTTTGATCCCGTTCACTGGGGACACCTGTTGATGGCGGAAACTGCCTTAATTCAAGCGGATTTGGACAAGGTGATCTGGGTACCAAGTTTCTCTCCTCCCCACAAACAAGTGATGGAATTTGAGCATCGTTCCTCAATGGTGCAACTAGCGATCGCTGACCATCCCAGCTTTGCTCTGGCACCCGTAGAGGCAAATCTCCAGGCTATAGATTATGCCATCCACTCCCTGAATTACCTCCAGTCTCTCTACCCCCACACCCACTGGCACTGGATTATTGGCATGGATGCCTTCACAACTTTACCCCGTTGGTATCGCCGTCAGGAACTTATAACAATCTGTGACTGGTTGGTGGCACCGCGTCCATCAACTCATGTCCAGCTAGATGACACCCAGGTTGCTCAACAGCTGGCTCTCCAAGGTATGACGATTCGCTCTTCGTTGCTTGCCATGCCAAGTGTGGGCATTTCATCAAGTTTGATTCGGCAGTATTGCCGCCAAGGACGTTCGATTCGTTACTTAGTCCCGGAAGCTGTCCGAATTTACATTGATACCCACAAACTTTACTCAAATTGATCGGCTAATAATGTTCTTAAACTTACGCAACATTGAAACCGATTGATTTTGGATACACAATCCCCAATTCCTGAATATAAAATCCCAAATTGCTTCGCTGAGAGTTTATGCTGCCAGAATATTTTTGTTTTTTGTGCTATCTGTTATAAAAAATAGATACTAGTCATTAAGAAGAGAGAATAGAAGTAAATAAGCTAGAAAAAGCTCATTATGAGCAATTATCATATATAAAAGCTGAAATAAATTATTTTAATAGAAATTTAGGCTAAAAAACTGCTTAACCTGATGGTGTACAGGGTGATTTGAACACGGATGCCCCAGTTTCTAAGCAGACTCGAAGCTTCACAAAAGAGCGATCGCTATGCTGCCAAGTTGCTGACGGCTGTTGAACTTGGGCGATCGCTACTGGCTTTTCAGACCAGCAAAACTCACCTGCTTGAGTAGAAACAAATACCTGCCGATCCCCCAACATACTGAATTGTGCGAAGTCTTACCTGACCAAACATCGAATTGTTCAGCAGTTAGCGCTATGTATGAGCGCCCTTTGCGATATGATTGGGGTCATCAACAGGAAATTACTGTAGGTCAAAAGACAGAGGGCAAGTAGCAGTGATTAGAGTAGCGATCAACGGTTTTGGACGCATCGGACGTAATTTCATGCGATGCTGGCTGGGTCGGGAAAATAGCAATATGGAAGTCGTTGCCATCAACGACACTTCCGACCCAAAAACTAACTCCCACTTGCTGAAATATGACACCATGTTGGGAACGTTTAAGGCTGACATCAGTCACGATGACAACTCCATCATCGTCAACGGCAAGACGGTAAAATGCACATCGGATCGCAATCCCGAAAACTTGCCCTGGAAAGATTGGGAAATTGACCTGATTATCGAATCAACAGGCGTTTTTACCAGCAAGGAAGGGGCATCCAAGCATTTAACCGCTGGAGCAAAAAAAGTTTTGATTACCGCTCCCGGTAAAAACGATGACGGCACCTTCGTGGTGGGTGTCAACGATCAAAACTACGATCACGATAAGCACGTTGTCATCAGCAACGCCAGTTGTACCACTAACTGTCTGGCTCCCTTTGCCAAGGTGCTTAATGACAACTTTGGCATTATCAAAGGGCTGATGACCACAACCCACAGCTATACTGGCGACCAGCGTTTACTAGACGCTTCTCACCGGGACGTGCGCCGGGCAAGAGCAGCAGCAATGAACATTGTCCCCACCACAACAGGTGCGGCTAAAGCAGTAGCTCTGGTGCTGCCAGAACTCAAAGGCAAGCTGAATGGCCTAGCTCTGCGGGTTCCGACACCTAATGTTTCTGTAGTGGATTTGGTGGTCAACGTTGAGAAGAAAACGTTTGCCGAAGAAGTTAACCAAGTTCTCAAGGACGCAGCTGAAGGTCAATTGAAAGGCATTCTGGAGTATAGCGACCTGGAGCTTGTCTCTTCTGATTATCGCGGTCACGATGCCTCTTCCATTGTGGATGCCAGTCTGACGATGGTTATGGACGGTGACATGGTTAAGGTTGTCGCATGGTACGACAACGAGTGGGGTTACTCTCAGCGGGTTGTAGACTTGGCTGAACTGATGGCTAAAAAGTGGAAAAGCTAAGAGTAATTAGTTAGTCGGTAGGTGCTTTTGCATTGCAACTCGAATCCGTCGCTAAAAGTGATGAATTTTTTGCTGCAATGCGAAAGCCCAGACAGTCAGTTTTAGAGGATGTTTGAAAAGTGGTGAGGGGTTAAATATTATGCCAACCGCCTGACCATGATACGGATCATTGCCAGATAAATAAAAGTCTCCGATGTTTCTGGCAATAACTCATAA